>JAHEDL010000114.1 GCA_024641255.1 Pseudorhodobacter sp. | reverse complement strand
CGCCAATGGAGCCAGTGGCGGCTTGGATATGGCGGCGTTCGTCAAGCTTTATGCCGATCACGTGTCGGCGCTGTCCAAGACCATTGCGGCGCATGATGACAGCCGGATTTTGGTGGGCGGTTGGGGCTATAACGGCGATTTTTTGACCCTTGCATCCACCAAGATCGGCGCGGTTTCGGCGCTGGATTATCTGCGCGCGGCGGTAGGGGACAAGCTTGTCTGGTCGGCGCATCTGTATCCGGGCTGGATGGGCACCAGCACTGTTACGACCGAAGCCGCGATGACGGCGCGGCTGGATGCGATTTATGCGCCCTTGGCGGGGGATGACGTGTTGCTGACCGAAACCAACGCGCATGGCACGGTGGCAGACCCGACGCAGGCGATGGATGAGGTGGATGCGACGGTGGCGGCCTATGGCTGGTTTGCGCAGAACGGCATTGGCATCGGCTGGTTTCCGGGCCTGCAAACCGGGGCGTCGCATCTGATGTCAATTGATGGGGCCGGGGCGTTGACGTTTCGGCACCAACATTCGTTGGCGCATGCGATGGATGGCTATTCGCTGGGGCGTGCGCCAACCGAGCCGGCCTTGGCGCAGGTGGTGGATGTGACGCTGGTGAAGGCAGCTTTGCGCAATGAGGCCTATGAAATCGCTGCGGGCGAGGCCGAGTTCGATGCGTTGGGTAAGGCCGGATTTGGCTTTGGCTATGGTGGCAATGACACGTTGCGCGGCAGCGACGCGTCGAATGATTTTCTTTACGGCGGCAGCGGCAACGATGTGGCGACCGGTGGGGGCGGCGACGATTTTCTGTTTGGCCAGACCGAACATGACCTGCTTAGCGGTGGGGCCGGGATTGACGGGCTATATGGTGGCGCGGGCAACGACAGTTTGGACGGCGGGCAGGGCCGCGACTATTTGGTGGGCGGGCAGGGCAACGATATTTTCTACGTCGATCAGACCGCCGATACGGTGGTGGAACTGGTGGGCGGCGGCGTTGATACGGTGTTTAGCACGGCTGCGGTTTACAGTTTGGCGGGCGGGGCGCTTGCGGCGCAGTTACAGGTTGAAAATCTGAGTTATATCGGCGGCGGCAGTTTTAGCGGCACCGGCAATGGCTTGGCCAATCGGCTAACTGGCGCGGCGGCTGTGGATGTTTTGCGCGGGATGGAGGGCGCGGATACGCTGTTTGGCATGGCGGGCAACGACAGGTTGGATGGCGGAACCGGGGCTGACAGCCTGATGGGGGGCGCGGGATGCGACACCTTTGTGTTTGCGAAAACGGCGGGGCGCGATCGGATTTGCGATTTTCAGGACAATATTGACCAGATCGAATTGCAGGGTTTTGCGGGGGTGACCTCGGTGGCGCAGGCGCTTGGCTTTGCGACGCAGGTAGGGCGCGATGTGGTGTTCAATTTTAGCGCCAGTGATGCGCTGACGGTGGTGGGCAGCACGCTGGCGGCGCTGCGCGATGATCTGGTGATCTTGTAGCGCGGCCTCAGGTCGCGTTGCGCCCCAAGCGGCCACCGCGACGTTTGCCGGCAAGGCGGGGGGCACGGGCGGGAAGGTCGGCCATAATAGTGCTGCGTTCGGCGGGCGTCAGGCGTGACCAGCTGCTGATTTCGTCGATGGAGCGAAAACAGCCCATGCACAGCCGTTCCTCTGGGTGGATCACACACAGTTTGACGCAGGGCGATTCAATTTCGTTGCGCTTCCAGACTTCGTCCATCATCCGCCCCTTAGGTTTCGCGCGCCATATAAGCCAGCCGATCCAGCGCGCCTTGCAGAATATAGCCTGCTGCAACCTGATCGATCACCTCGCGGCGACGCTTTCGAGACGTATCCGCCTCGATCAGGGCGCGTTCGGCGGCGACGGTGGACAGGCGTTCATCCCAGTAGGTGATCGGCAGGTCGGTCAGCTTGATCAGGTTGCGCGCGAAGGCTTGGGTGGATTGCACGCGCGGGCCGGATGATCCGTCCATGTTCAGCGGCAGGCCAAGGATGATGCCGCAGATGTTGCGGTCGGTCAGGATGGCCAGCAGTTTGGCAGCATCTTCGGTGAATTTGCTGCGCCGGATCACCTCGATTGGGGTCGAGACAGTGCGGCGCAGGTCTGACACCGCAACGCCGATGGTCTTGTCGCCCAGATCAAGGCCGCAGATGGCGCGGCCGGGGGCGAGGGCGGCCAGAAAATCTGGCAGGTCGGTCAGGATCATGGGGTCACCCCGGCTTGCGATGCGGCGGCTTCGATCTGGCCCAAAGCGGCGTCATCGGACTTGAATTGCGCGATTGCCTTGGCGTAGGCGGCTTTGGCGCGGGGTTGGTCGCCCAGCACGCCCAAGGCGTTGATCAGCTTGGCCCAGTCTTCAACCGGGCCGCCTTCGCTGTTCAGGCGGGTTTCAAGCTGTTCCACCATGCCTTTGATCATTTCCTGCCGCTGTTCGGGTGTCATGTCTTGCGCTGCTGCCATGTCTTGGCTGGTGGGGCCTTTGCCAAGGCTGGGCAGTTGGTATTTGATGCCCGCCGCATCGGCGGTGTCTTGCAGCATGTCGCGGATTGGCGCGATCCAGGGCGCATCGGCGGGGCCTTCGCGCAGCAGGGGTTCCCAAAGCGCGAAGGCGCGGTCGGGACGGTCGATTTCGGCGAACATCAGGCCGGAGAAATACCGGGCGAGCGGTTGGCGCGGGTTAAGTTCCAGCGCCCGGATCAGGTGTTTTTCGGCTTCGGGTGTTACTTTGCCATTGGCGGCGAAGATCATGGTTTGCGCCAGACCGGCGTGATCGTCGGCGGTGGCTTGGGCGCCCAAAAGGTCGATCAGATGTTCTTGAGCCTTGCGGGCGGCGATGAAGTTGCCAAGGCTGGCTTCGTTCTTGGCCAAAAGCGCCAAACCCTGTTGATCATCGGGGCGCGTGACGATGGCGGCGCGCAGCTTGGTCATCAGGTCAAGAAAGGTGGCGTCGGTGGGATCGACCAAGGGCGCAGTGTTTTCGGATTCTGCCTGCGCCTGACTGGGGCGAGTCTGATAAGCCTGTTCGGCCAGTGCCAGACGGTCGGTCATCGGCAGATCGCCGTAGCCCGGCGCGCCAAGGCGCAAATAGCCGTAAAGGCTGGCGGCCAGCGCCACCACGATCAGCGCGGCGGCGGGCAATATATGCGTGCCGGTGTTGGCCGGGGCGACAGCGCGCAGCGCGCGATCAGCATCGAGCAAGCGGCGCGACACTTCGGTTTTTACCCGATCCGCTTCGGCAGGCGACAGCACGGCGCGGGCAAGATCACGGTCCACTTCGGCCAGCTGATCACGATAGACTTTCAACGCGCTTTCATTGTCGGTCACAGCTTCGCCGCGCCGCAGGGCTTGCACCAGCAACACCGCCACCCCCAGCGTGATCCCTGCCGCCGCTGCCCAGAAAAGCCATACCTGCATCATGCGCCCCTAATTTCGTGGCCCCGATGTAGGCGCTTTCAGTGCCACGCAAAAGGGGATTTGCCGTCGCAGGAGTAAAACCGTCGTGTATGTCGCAATTTTCCCGATTGTGCCGCTGGCAGGGCGGGTTAGAAACGCACGGCAAGACATAAACAGCGTGATGCAAGGGGGCCTGCCCATGAAACGCTATTCAGTATTCGCTGTCGCTAAAGAAGCGATGAACTATCACCTTGGGTGGGAGAAGGCCTGGGCCTCTCCGGCACCCAAAAAGGAATACGACGCCATTATCGTTGGCGCCGGTGGGCATGGTCTTGCGACCGCCTATTTCCTTGGCAAGAACTACGGGATCACCAATGTGGCGATCATCGAAAAGGGCTGGCTGGGCGGTGGCAACACCGGGCGGAATACGACGATCATCCGGTCGAACTATCTGCAAGACAGCTCTGCCGCGATCTATGAAAAGGCGCGGTCGCTGTATGAGACCATGTCGCAGGATCTGAACTATAACGTCATGTTCAGCCCGCGCGGCCTTTTGATGCTGGCGCAGACCCACCACGAAGTGCGCGGCTATCTGCGCACGGTTCACGCCAACAACCTGCAAGGCGTATCGACCGAGTGGATCAGCCCGGCAAAGGTAAAAGAGCTGGTGCCGATCATCAATATCGACGGCCCGCGCTATCCGATCCTTGGCGCGCTGTATCAAGCGCGTGGCGGCACTGCGCGGCACGACGCCGTGGCATGGGGCTATGCCCGCGCCTGTTCGGCGATGGGGATGGACATCATCCAGCAATGCGAAGTGACCGGCGTGAAGTCGGAAAACGGCGTCGTCAAAGGCGTTGACACCACCAAGGGCTTTATCGGCTGTAAAAAGCTGGGCATCGTGGTTGCAGGCCATTCGGGGCAGGTTGCCGACATGGCAGGCTTCCGTCTGCCGGTGGAAGCGGTGGCGTTGCAGGCGATGGTTTCGGAACCGATCAAGCCTTGCATGGATGTGGTTGTGATGGCCAACACCGTGCACGGCTATATGAGCCAGTCCGACAAGGGCGAAATGGTGATCGGCGGCGGCACCGACGGGTTCAACAACTTCACCCAGCGCGGGTCGTTCCACCACATCGAGGAAACCCTGCGCGCGCTGATCGAAACTTTCCCGATGATCAGCCGCTTGAAGATGCTGCGTCAGTGGGGCGGTATCGTCGACATGACCGGCGACCGTTCACCGATCATTTCGAAAACGCCGCTGGGCAACTGCTTTATCAACTGCGGCTGGGGCACCGGTGGTTTCAAGGCCATTCCGGGGTCGGGCTGGGCGATGGCCGAGCTTATGGCAAAAGGCGAGCCGGGGGCCTTGGCCGAAGCGTTCAACATGTGGCGCTTCAAGGAAGGCCAGTTCATCGACGAGTCGGTGGCTGCCGGGGTGGCGCACTGATGCGCAAGGCACGCGCCCAAGATCCTATGGCTGGGTTTTGCAAGACGTTTGCAAAGAACGGCTTGGGTTGGGCGCGTGACGCAGTGTTTGGTGGCGTAATGTTTGGTGTGGTGTGGTGATGGACGCGCAAGTCGACGACGATGGCGAAGTGGCTGTGGTTAATCCGGTCCGCATGGCCCGCGACCGCTTTATGGCGGCGGTGGGGCAGGCGGCGGGTGGGGCGGCTTTTGTTGTCCAGGTTGGCGCGAATGACGGGCGGATGGCCGATCCGGTTTATTCCATCGCCAAGCGCGACGGCTGGCGCGGTTTGCTGATTGAA
>JAHEDL010000113.1 GCA_024641255.1 Pseudorhodobacter sp. | reverse complement strand
CGCCCTTGCGCGTGAAATCGCACCGATGGTTGGCGCCGATGCCGATCTGGCCGAACAATCCGCCAAGCTGGCCAAAGCGGATCTACGCTCTGCCATGGTCGGTGAATTCCCCGAACTGCAAGGCCTGATGGGCATGTATTACGCCCGCGAAGCTGGCTTGCCCGAAGCGGTGGCGCTGGCCGCCCGCGACCACTATTCGCCGCTCGGTCCTACAGATACAGTGCCAAGTGACCCGGTTTCTGTGGCCGTGGCATTGGCCGACAAGATTGACACCTTGACGGGGTTCTGGGCGATTAATGAAAAGCCCACAGGATCTAAGGACCCCTTTGCATTGCGTCGCGCTGCGCTGGGCGTAATCCGTTTGCTGTTGGCAAATCAGATGCGCTTCTCGCTGCTGGCTGTATTTTTGTCTGCAACAAACAAAAACCTAGTGCCTTACGACATATCGGATTTGACGCCGTATGAGAAAGACCTCCTCGCCTTCTTCCACGACCGTCTGAAAGTCTTCCTGAAAGACCAAGGCATCCGCCACGATATCATCGACGCCTGCCTTGCCATGCCGGGCAATGACGATCTCACCTTGCTGGTCAATCGCGCCACCGCCCTTGCCGCCTTCCTGAAAACCGAAGACGGCACCAACCTGCTGCAAGGCTTCAAGCGCGCGAATAACATTCTAAGCCAAGCCGAAGCAAAAGACGGTGTTGAATATTCCTTCGGGGCCGATGTGAAGTTTGCCGAAACCGACGAAGAACGTGCGCTGTTCGCGGCGCTCGACGCCGCCGAAGCCGCGATCAAGCCCGCGATGGCAACCGAAGATTTTGCCGCCGCCATGGCCGCGATGGCCAGCTTGCGCGCGCCGACAGATGCGTTCTTCACCGCCGTGCAAGTGAACGCCGAAAACCAAGTGGTGCGCCGTAACCGCCTGAACCTGTTGCACCGGATTCGGGCGATCTGCTCTGGCGTTGCCGATTTCACCAAAGTTGACGGCTAACAGCTTCATCTTGGCATAAATATCCTGCGGGGGGTAAGGCCGCAGGCCGAAGGGGGGCGCAAAGCCCCCCTTTCCTTTTTCGCAAACTGCCCGTTTCCCTTGCACCACAGGCGATTGACGCTAAGCTGCAGGCGCACAAGAAAGTTGCCGCAATGCAGAAAAACGTCCAGCTCCCCCAACTCTCTGAATTTGCCGAGGTCACGCCGTCGGCCGATATCCGCACCAATGCGCATGGCTGGCGGGCGAAATGCTTGCAGCGTTTGGTGCGCTTGGATTTGCCGGTGCCGGAAACCGTGGCGCTGCCCGCGCAAACGGTGCGGCAGATTGCGGCGGGGCATCCGGTGGACGTGAAGGCGATCTTGTCGCATTTCGGGCCGATGCCGTTGCTATCGGTGCGGCCCAGCCCGGAAAACCCCGATTGGGGAGGGCCGGGAACCGTGCTGAACATCGGCATGAACGCAAAGCAACACGCGCGGCTGGTCGAAACCAACGGGCGCGAGGCCGCCGACGCACTTTATCTTCGATTTGTGCAGGCCTATGCCACGCATGTGGCCCGGCTCGACCCCGATATGTTCGATACGGGTGCGGCGTCGGCCGACAGTTTGCGCGATGCGCTGCGGCACTACGAACGGGAAATGGAAGAGCCTTTCCCCGAAGAACCCGCCAAGCAACTGTCCGAAGTGCTGCGGTCGATGGCCCGCGCTTGGGAAGGCACCTCTGCCCGGCTGTTACGCCAGGCCAAAGGCGCCCCGGTTGAAGCGGCCTTGGGGCTGGTGGTGCAAGAAATGGCGCAGGGCATCGGGCAGGGAATTTCCGGCTCTGGCGTCATGCAATTTGTCGATCCGGTCACCGGTCTGCCCTTGGTGAAGGGGCGCTATCTGGGGCAAAGTCAGGGTCGTGACGCGTTGAAAAAGACCGATGCGATCTATCTGACGCGCGATAAACGTGGGCCGTCACTGGAAGATATCGCACCGGAAATCTTTGCCGAATTGGTGCGGCATGGCGCGGTATGTCGGCAACGCCTGCGCGAAGAAATGCAGATCGAATTTACCATCGAAGATGGCAAGCTTTCGGTTCTGGATGCGATCAAGGTCAGCCGCTCGGCCCGGGCGGGGCTGAAGATCGCGGTGGCACTGGCCGAAGATGGCATCATCACCGAAGACGAAGCCGTGCTGCGGGTTGAACCGCGGGCACTGTCTGAATTGCTGCACCCGCAGGTTGACACCCGCGCCGAACGCGACGTTTTCGCCAAGGGCATTGCGGCAAGTCCGGGCGCCGCCGTCGGGCGGATTGTGTTTTCGTCGCAGGCCGCTCAGGCCAGCGCCGCACGCGGCGAACCGTGCATCATGGTGCGCCGCGAAACTGCCCCCGAAGATATCCGTGGTATGCATGCAGCCGCAGGGGTGCTTACGGAACGCGGCGGCGTGACCAGCCACGCGGCGGTGATCGCGCGCGGGCTTGGTGTTCCTTGCGTGGTCGGCGCATCGGGACTGCGGCTTGATACCAAGGAAAAACGCTTTGTTGCGGCAGATGGCCGGGTGTTTGTCGAAGGCGATCTGATCACCGTCGATGGCACCACGGGCGAAGTTCTGGCGGGGGCCGCCGAAATGCTTGCCCCGGCGCTGGACGACGCCTTTCGCAAGCTGCTGTCTTGGGCCGATGCCGTGCGTGATATTGGCATCCGCGCCAACGCCGACACCCCAGCCGATGCGGCCACTGCGCGGCAGTTCGAAGCGCAAGGCATTGGCCTGTGCCGAACCGAACATATGTTCTTCGATGAAGATCGCCTTGTGGTGATGCGCGAGATGATTTTCGCCGACACCTCGCAAGACCGTGCGGCGGCATTGGCGCGGCTTTTGCCGATGCAGCGCGACGACTTTGTGCAACTGTTCGAAATCATGGCGGGCTTGCCGGTTTGCATCCGCCTGTTCGACCCGCCGCTGCACGAATTCCTGCCGCATAGCCGCGAAGGCTTGCGCGAACTGGCCGAGGCGTTGGATCGCCCGCTGTCCGAAGTGACCCGCCGCGCCGAAGCCTTGGCAGAATTCAACCCGATGCTTGGGATGCGTGGCGTGCGCTTGGGGGTGGTGCTGCCGGAAATCTACGCGATGCAGGCGCAGGCGATCTTTGAAGCCACGGTCGAAGTTGCCCGCAAGGGCGCTCCGGTGGTGCCCGAAATCATGATCCCGCTGGTCTCGGCGCGGCGCGAGGTTGAACTGGTCAAAACTCATATCGACGCGGTTGCTGCCTCGGTTCGGGTAAAGACCGGGGTCGCATTTGATTACAAACTTGGCGTCATGGTCGAAACGCCGCGTGCGGCGCTACGTGCTGGCGAAATTGCCCAACACGCCGCCTTCTTGTCTTTTGGCACCAACGACCTGACGCAGATGACCTATGGTCTAAGCCGCGACGACGCTGGCCGCTTCATGAATACCTACGTCCAGCAGGGTGTGTTCCCCGAAGACCCTTTCCATACTTTGGATGTTGATGGCGTGGGGGAACTGCTGCTGATCGGCTGCGAGCGGGGGCGAAAAACCCGCCCGGACCTGACGGTTTCAATCTGTGGCGAACATGGCGGCAACCCCGAATCGATTGGATTCTGTCGCCGCGCCGGCTTCGATTATGTCTCTTGCTCGCCCTATCGGGTGCCTTTGGCACGGCTTGCGGCGGCGCATCTGGCATTGGCCGATCGTGTGGGTGGGGCGAAAAGTACCACAATATCATGAATTTTCGCCCTTAAGTCGATGTTAATCTTAGAAAATTCAGGCGGAATTCCGCTCAAATATGCAGATTTCGCGTGGTAATTTTGCCACTCGGGTGGACCGGCTGAAGTTCCTCGTCTAGGCCAGACCCTCGTCGAAGGGGGCTATCCTTTAGAGACGCTGTCGAAACAAACGGGACACTCATATATGCGCATGCACCAGGCCTGGACGGGCGCCGCCGTGGCGGTTTGCGTCCTTAGCGGGGCGGCCTTCGCCGATGTGACGGTGAGCCATTCCAACGATCCGACCTCGTTGATTGGCACACAATTCGCCTCGCTTCTGGGGGCCGAGCATAAGACAGTGGATGCACTGCCTGAAGACAAGCTGACGGCAATGGCTATTGGACCGAAAGTTGAAGCGCCGGCTCCGGCCTTTGGTGCGGGCAACAAGAAGCCCCGCATCGGTGCGCCGGTGTTGATCGATTACACCGCCGATTGGCTGATGTCGCAGCCCGCCCCCACGGGCGACGAACAGTGGCAGTGCCTGAAGACTGCGATTTATTTTGAATCGCGCGGCGAGTCGTTGCAGGGGCAGTTTGCGGTTGCCGAGGTTATTCTGAACCGCGTTGATAGCCCGCTTTACCCCAAGACCGTCTGTGGCGTCGTGCAACAGCGCGGCAGCGGCAGCTGCGCATTTTCCTACACCTGTGACGGCGCGCGTGACGCCATGGTCGAACCGGGCCCCGCCGAAATTGCAGGCCGTATCGCGCGCGTCATGCTGGACGGCGCGCCGCGGCAGTTGACGGCGGGCGCGACCTATTTCCACACCCGCGCGGTCAACCCGTCGTGGTCGCGGCAGTTCGACCGCACGGCTTCTATTGGATCGCACCTGTTTTATCGCCAGCCGTAGTCGCCCCCCTTGCGCTACCTGTCGGGTTCGGACTAGGCGCTAGGTGGGGCAGGCGATAGCTTCCCCCTAGCTTTTGCCCACCTTGGTGCCCCATGACCAGCGACATCCGCCTTGCCTTCGCCCACCCGGAAGAGCGTTCCGTCGCTTCTGCCAGCGCCGACCCGCGTGACCGTATTTCGCTGCGCGACCATATCGTCGAAGTCGACATTGGCGCGTTTCAAAAGGAACGTGGGCACCGCCAGCGTGTGATGTTCAACGTGGTGGTCGAAGTGCGGCCGGCACCGCAACCGCTGAACGACGATGTCGATCTGATATTGTCCTACGACAAGATTACCGAAGCCATCGCCACCGAATTGGCGGCAGAGCGTCTGAATCTGCTGGAAACTTTGGCGGAACGTCTGGCCGAACGGATTTTGGCCGAGCCGCAGTCGATGCGGGTGTTTGTGCGCATCGAAAAACTGGATGTTGGCCCCTATAAACTGGGCGTCGAAATTGTGCGCAGCCGCGCCGAGGCCGCCGTCAAAGTGATGGGGCAAGACGGCCAAGAGTCGGCTGTGCATCCGCTGGTGGT
>JAHEDL010000109.1 GCA_024641255.1 Pseudorhodobacter sp. | reverse complement strand
CAAACAGGTCGCGCACGTCGCCGGGGTGGATCGCAAGGTTGGTCACGCCAGCCGCGCGGATCTTGCCAAGCAGCATGGCGATGCCGTTGACGAAGGGTTCGCAGCCGATCAGCCCGATTTCGGGATAGGTTGCGGCCATATGCACCAGATGTTCGCCGCCGCCAAAGCCGACTTCCAGCCAGATTGGCTTGTCGCCAAAGCGCGACAAGTCGGTTGGGCGGCGGTCTGGGTTGTCGTCGCGCGTCACGCCAGCAAGGCTGAGCGGGCCAAGGTCTTCTTCCAGATAGGTCTTTTGGCTGGCGCGCAGGGTCTTGCCATGCACGCGGCCATAAAAATTGCGCCGTTCGACTGGATCATACATGGCAAGCGTCCCGAAGTTGTTGCCGCGCCCTTAGCCTTGATCGGCGCGGCTCGCAAGGGTGGGGTTCAGCCGCGGCCGCGATAGGGGGCGACGCCTTGATCGGGAATCCACACGCCCGCAGGCGGCGCGCCGGTTTGCCAGAACACATCAATCGGGATGCCGCCGCGCGGATACCAATAGGCGCCGATGCGCAGCCATTCAGGATCGAGCAGGGCGACCAGTTTCTTGGCGATATCGATCGAGCAGTCTTCGTGGAAGGCCCCGTGGTTGCGGAAGCTGTGCAGGTAAAGCTTCAGCGATTTCGATTCGACCAGCCAATCGCGCGGCACATAATCGATCACGATATGGGCGAAATCGGGCTGGCCGGTCATCGGGCACAGCGAGGTGAATTCGGGCGCGGTGAAGCGCACCACATATTGCGTGCCGGAATGGCCGGCGGGCACTTTTTCAAGGATCGCCTGATCTGGGCCTTCGGGCAGGGCGGTGGCCGCGCCAAGCTGGGTCAGGCCGGAAACGTCGGTTTGGGTCATGGCAGGGCCTTTCAAGACGAACGGCGGCACCATCGTGCCGCCGTTTTGCAGATTACCGCGCATGTCGCGCAAGTTCACGCGGCTTTTTGCGGATCAGAGTGCGAACAAATCAGACGGCGGCTTTCAGCGCGTCGATCAGATCGGTCTTTTCCCACGAGAAACCGCCATCGGCTTCGGGCGCGCGGCCAAAGTGGCCATAGGCCGAGGTGCGTGCATAGATCGGGCGGGTCAGTTGCAGGTGTTCGCGGATGCCGCGCGGCGTCAGATCCATGCAGGCGGCAACCGCCTTTTCGATCTGTTCGGCTTCGACCTGACCGGTGCCGTGGGTGTCGACATAGATCGACAGCGGCTTGGCGACGCCGATGGCATAGGACACTTGCAGCGTGCAGCGGTCGGCCAGACCGGCGGCCACCACGTTTTTCGCCAGATAGCGTGCAGCATAGGCGGCCGAACGGTCAACCTTGGTCGGGTCTTTGCCCGAAAACGCACCGCCGCCATGCGGGGCAGCACCACCATAGGTGTCAACGATGATCTTGCGCCCGGTAAGGCCCGCGTCGCCATCCGGGCCGCCGATCACGAAGGTGCCGGTCGGGTTGACCCACCATTCGGTCTTTTCGGTGATCCAGCCCGAGGGCAGCACTTCGCGGATATAGGGTTCGACGATGGCGCGGATATCGGCCGAGCTTTGGCTTTCAAGCGCGTGCTGGTGCGACAGCACGATCGAGGTGACTTCCACCGGCTTGCCGTCTTCATAGCGCAGGGAAAGTTGCGATTTGGCATCGGGGCGCAGCGTGGGTTCGGCGCCAGATTTGCGCACCTCTGCCAGACGGCGCAGGATGGCGTGCGAATACTGGATCGGTGCCGGCATCAATTCGGGGGTTTCACGGCAGGCGTAGCCAAACATGATGCCCTGATCGCCCGCGCCGTCTTTATCAACGCCCTGCGCGATATGCGCCGATTGCTTGTGCAGGTAGTTCTGCACCTTGAGGGTGTTCCAGTGGAATTCGTCTTGTTCGTAGCCGATGTCCTTGACGCAGCCGCGCACGATGTCTTCGACGCGCTCCATCATGGATTTCAGGGCTTTTTTGTCGGACAGGCCGACTTCGCCGCCAACAACGACACGGCCCGTGGTGGCGAAGGTTTCGCAGGCAACACGGGCGTTGGCTTCTTCGGTCAGAAATGCGTCAAGTATGGCATCTGACACGCGGTCACACAGCTTGTCGGGATGCCCCTCGGATACGGATTCCGAGGTGAAAATGTAATTCTTGCGGCTCATGGGGAAGTGCTCCGTTGGGTTACCCCCGTCACGCCAGGAAGCCGTTGTGCGGGGTTGTGCCCCTGCCTTGACGCAAAGCCGTTACAAGGTCAAGGACGGTGGCGTCGCAGCGGGGCGATCAGCGCCAAAGCGAGACAGGCCAGCAACACCAGCAGCGGTCCTTCGCCAAAGCGGGCATAGGGCGTGGCGGGCAAGGCACCCGGCAGGGCGGCATCAAGATAGGCCGCCACTTCAAAGGGCAGGCTGGCGGTTTCGCGGCCGCGCGCGTCATAAACGGCGGTGACGCCGGTGTTGGCAACGCGCACCAAGGGCAGCCCCTGTTCGATGGCGCGCAGCCGGGCTTGCGCCGCGTGCTGGAACGGGCCGGTCAGGCGGCCAAACCACGCGTCATTGGTGACTTGCAACAGCCAGTCGGGCCGCGCGGTGCCGCGCAGGTCTTGCGGAAACACCGCCTCGTAACAGATCAGCGGCAGCACATGGCCCAGTTTCGGCCCCAGATCCAACAGTTGCGGCCCCAGCCCTGCGGTATAGCCGTTGCCGGTTTTCGACGCGAAGGCGCTGATATTCATCCAGTCAAACAGCGTATCACCAAAGGGGATATATTCGCCAAACGGCACAAGGTGGTGCTTGTCATAGACCGCCGCTTGGCGGCCATCGGCGGTGAGGATGGCAAGGCTGTTCCAATACCGGTCGCCCTCAACCCGCTGCATCCCCACCGCAACCGGCGCGCCGCCGCCGGCCGTGGCGATCATGCCGGCCAGTTCGGGGTGGTAATCCAGCAAATAGGGCAGCGCGGTTTCGGGCCAGATCACCAGATCGGGTGCGGGTTTGACGGCGGTAAAGGCCAACAAGCGGTTGAAGAATTGCGCGGCAAGATCGGGGTCCCATTTCGCCTGTTGCGCGGCATTCGGTTGCACCAGCCTCAGGGTGATGCCGGGGGCGGGCGGGGCAGGCTGCGCCAACTGCCACAGCCCAAAGCCCCAAGCGGCAGCAAGTGCCGTGGCCGCAAGGCTGGCGGGCAGGGGCGTGCGATACGACAAAGCCGCCGCAAGCAGCAGCGTCAGCAGGCTTAGCCCCGATGGCCCCACCAGTGCCGCCAGCTGCGCCACCGGCGTGTCGATCCAGACATGGCCCAGCAAGGCCCAGGGAAAGCCGGTCAGCACATAGCCGCGCGCCAGATCGGCCAGCGTCAACGCCAGCGCAAAGGCCAAGGCCCGGTTGCGAAACCGCAGCGCCACCGCCGCAGCAGCCGCCCAAAACAGCGCCATGCCACAGGCCATGAACAGCACCGCAAATGGCGCCATCCAGCCGTCTTTGGCGGCATCGACCATGAAGGGCTGCACGATCCAGTTCAGCGCCGCCGCAAAATACCCCGCCCCGGCCAGCCACGCCAACCACAGCGCCGCCGCCGGTGCCGCCCGACACAACAGCGCGATCAACGCCGCCATCGCCAAAAGCGTCAGATACCACGCGCCCACCGGAGCCTGCCCGAAAGCGGCCACAGCCCCCAGCGCCAGCGCCGCAATCGCGCGCCGCCCCGGCCAGCCCAAACGCATGCCTCACCCCTCGTTTTCGTCAGTCGCGGCGGCCACCGCGCCGGGCAGGCGCACCCGCAAGCGCTTGATCCGGCGGGCATCGGCATCCAGCACCTCGAATTCGGCACCGGATTCATGCGGCACAATCTCGCCGCGCACCGGCACCCGACCGGTGCGCAAAAACACCAGACCGCCCAGCGTGTCGATGTCTTCGTCATCTTCGCCATTGCGCAGGGTCAGACCAATGGCCGCTTCAAACTCATCCAGCGGCACAGTGGATTGCGCCACGAACACCCCGTCAGACTCCTGCTTCCACAGCGCGCCTTCGGCCTCGTCATGTTCGTCTTCAATCTCGCCGATCACGGTTTCGATCAGATCTTCAATGGTCACCAAACCATCAACACCGCCGTATTCGTCGATCACCAAGGCCATATGCACCCGATCCCGCTGCATCTTTTGCAACAGCGTAGCTGCGGGCATCGACGGCGGCGCAAACAACACCGGCCGCAACAGCTTTTTCAACGAAAACCGCCCGGTCGCACCAAAACCGTGCTGCAACGCCAGGTCTTTCAGCAACACAAGGCCTTGCGGATGATCCAACGTGCCCTTGTACACCGGCAGGCGCGAAAAGCCGTGTTCGCGAAACGCTTCGACCAGATCATCCTTGCCGATGTCCAGCGGCACCGCCGCGATTTCCACCTTGGGGATCGCCACGTCATCAACGCGCAGCCGCCGCAAATTGCTTAAACCGGGCAAAGCCGCCCCGGCCGCAGATTTCGCGGTGGCTTCCTGATCGCCCTCGCTGCTGTCGGTGGAATTGAAGGCGCTTAACAGCCGCCCGAAAAATCCGCGGGGCGAAGCCTCTGCTTCGTCGCCCTCTCCCTGCGCGCGCTGCGCCGCAGGAGATCCGTCGCTACTACTGCCCATCTGTCCTTTGTCCAAAACCTGAAGCCCACCAAGGGGTGCCGATGCTAGTATGGGTCAGAAAGCCCCAGCCGCGCAAGTATCCGCACCTCGGTGGCCTCCATCAGCTCTGCATCCGCATCGCGAATGTGATCATAGCCCAGCAAATGTAACAGGCCATGAATGACCAGATGCGTCACATGTTCGGCCATCGGCTTTGCCGCCGCCGCGGCTTCGGCGGCACAAGTGTCATATGAGATCGCAATGTCGCCCAGCGGTTCGGGGTCATCCACCGCACCGGCTTGCGGCAAATCGGGGCGGATGCCATCGGCTGCGCCACGCTCTTCCGACGGCCAGCTTAACACATTGGTCGGCTTGGCCTTGCCGCGAAAATCGCCGTTCAGCTCTAGAATACGGGCATCATCGCAACCCATCAGGCACAGCGTAAAGCCCGGCTCGGCCAAACCCAATTCGGCAAACCCCGCGCGCACGGCGGTTGTGGCCAAAGCCTCCAGCCCGAAGGCCTCCCAGCGGTCATCTTCGATGACAATATCAACAAGTGGTTCCATGCCGCCTTCTAGCCCAAG
>JAHEDL010000104.1 GCA_024641255.1 Pseudorhodobacter sp. | reverse complement strand
GTCATGCCTTTCGCTGCGGTTTACGCCCAAGGCGTAAGGAGGCTGCGGCGCGAAATTTAGCGATGCGTCGCGGCTTTGGCTTTTGCGGCGCGGGTTTCGCGCCTATATTGCGCCGTAGTCCATTTTTTTGCCGAGTAGTTTTGCCCGATGCCCCTGCCCGCCCCGCAATCACCGCAGCCGTTCAACATTCTGGCCGTGGTGCAATCGGGGCGCTTGCAGTTCGAGGCGTTGCTGCTGGCGGCCAGTTTGCGCGCCAGCAATCCGAATTTTGCCGGGCGGTTGTATCTGGCCGAACCGCAGCAGGGCGGCAAATGGCGCAGCAATCCGGCGGTGACCGACCGCGCCGCCCGCGAATTGCTGGAAAGTCTGGGCGCGACGTTTTTGCCGTTTACCGCGCAGGTGTTCGGGCAAGATTATCCGCATGGCAACAAGATTGAGGCGCTGGCCGCCCTGCCCGACACGCCGTTTTTGTTTTTGGATACCGATACTTTGGTGACGGGCGATTTTGCGACGGTGGGGTTTGATTTCAACCGACCGGCAGCGTCGATGCGGCGCGAGGGGACTTGGCCGATTGAAGAAGCGTATGGCCCCGATCTGGCGGGGCTTTGGCAATCGCTTTATGATCGGTTCGGGTTGGACTTTGCCGGTTCGTTAGATGAAACTCAGCCCGCAAACTATTGGAAGCGCTTTCTTTATTTCAATGCCGGGTGGTTTTTTCATGCCAGCCCCAAGGCGTTTGGCGCGAAGTTTTTAGATTACGCCAAGACCATCCGCGATGACCGGCCCGTGGCGCTGGCGGCGCAAGAGATTTACCCTTGGCTGGACCAGATTGCGCTGCCTTTGGTGATCAGCAGCTTTGGCGGCGGGCGGCCGGGGCCGGAGCTTGCGGGGCTGGATGGCGATGTGACCTGCCACTATCGCAGCTTGCCGCTGCTTTATGCGCGCGAAAGTGACCGGGTGGTCGAGGTGCTGGAACAGGTTGCGGGGCAAAAAGAGCTGCGGCGGGTGCTGCGCGATTTTGAACCGGCGCGGCTGATGATTTATCAAAATCGCGGCAAGAAGGCGCGCGCGCTGTTTGACCGCGATGATCTGCCGCGCCGCGAACGGCAGCTGCGCTTTGCGCTGAAACAGGCAGGGCTTTGGCTGCGCTAGCGCGGATTAGAGTTTCAGCACCGGAACCAGCGAAGCCACCAACAGCGCCGCCATCGTCCAGTTAAACACCCGAAGCCGCTGCGGCTGTGCCAACCAAAGCCGCGCCGCTTCGCCCATTGCCGCCCAAAGCGACACCGAGGGCAGGTTCACCACGCAAAACACCGCCGCGACAAGCGCCACGCCATGCAGATCGCCGCCCGGCACATAGGCCGACACCGCGCCAAGGGCCATCGCCCAAGCCTTGGGGTTGACCCATTGGAACGCCGCCGCCTGCAAAAAGCTGAACGGCTGCGCCCCGGCTTTGGCGGCGCTTGGGGCGCTGGCATGGGCGATTTTCCACGCCAGCCACAGCATATAGGCCACCGACGCGGCCTTGAGCGCCAGCATCGCCGGTGGAAACGAAGTTAGCGCGCCCGCAAGGCCCAAGCCCACCAGCCCGACCATCAGAGCATGGCCCAAGGCGATGCCCAGAATATGCGGCACGGTGCGGGTGAAGCCAAAGTTCACCCCCGAGGCCAGCAGCATCATGTTGTTTGGCCCCGGAGTGACCGAGGTGACGAAGGCAAAGCCCAAGAGGGCAAGGAAAAGATTGTATGTCATGCGCCGCAGTATTGCAGAAACATGCAGATACGGATTGCAAATTGGCGCTACTATACGGATAATTTGCAATTAATGATCAGCCTTGATGACATAGACCGCAAAATATTGCGCGAACTTTCGCGGGATGCCCGCATGTCGAATCTGGCGCTTGCCGATAAGGTGGGGCTGTCGCCGTCGGCCTGTCTGCGCCGGGTGCAGGCCTTGGAAGCGTCGGGGGTGATCAAGGGCTATCGCGCGGTGCTGGACCTGACGAAACTGGGCGCGGGGTTTCTGGCCTATGTCACAGTTGGGCTGAACAGCCACACCAAAGCCGCGCAAACCGCCTTTGAACGCGGGATTTCCAGCGCGCCGGAAGTGCGCGAATGCCACAACATCACCGGCACCGTGGAATATCTGCTGCGGGTCGAGGCGGCGGATCTGGCCGCCTATAAGCATTGGCACACCGAAGTTTTGGGGGTGCTGCCGCAGGTGCAATCCATCACCACCTTTGTGGTGATGGACAGCCCGAAGGATGAACGCGCCTGACGGCTAATGCGCAAAAACGCCGTCAAGGCTAGGAAAGCCTTTGATCTCAATCGGGTTTCCAGACGGGTCGCGGAAGAACATTGTCCATTGTTCGCCAGGCTCGCCCTGAAACCGCACCGACGGGGGCAAGACAAAATCAACGCCCGCCGCCGTTAGCTTGGCGGCCAAAGCCTGCCAATCGGGCAGATGCAGCACCAGCCCCATATGCGGCATCGGCACCATATGCGCGCCAACCTTGCCGGTGTTGGTGGTGGCAAAGGGTTGGCCAAGATGCAGGCTAAGCTGATGGCCGAAAAAGTTGAAATCGACCCAGGTGTCGGTGCTGCGGCCTTCGGCACAGCCCAAGACCCCGCCATAAAAGCCGCGCGCGGCATTCAGATCATGAACGTGAATCGCTAGGTGAAACGGGGTCAGCATTGGCATCCTCCATATGTGCGGCAAGCTTAGGGGGGAGGTGGCGGTTTGCCAACAGGGGGACGGAGTGCGGCATCTGTGCGCAAGCGCTTGAAAGCAGGAAAATTTCAAATTCAACGCATTGAAAAGATTATATTTCCTAAATATCAGCGCGCCTTCCGCGGCCTGTTCTTTGCCGTTGTTTGTAAGGCCCGCTTGGCCTAGGCTTTTGCCATTCATATTGGGAGGATAAGATGACAGAGCCCCTTGGTTTCGACACGCTGGCTATCCATGCTGGCACCGCCCCAGACCCGGCAACCGGCGCGCGGCAGGTGCCGATTTATCAGACCACGGCCTATGTGTTTCGCGATGCCGATCACGCCGCCAAGCTGTTTAACCTGCAAGAGGTCGGCTATATCTATTCGCGCCTGACCAACCCCACAGTCAGCGCGCTGGCCAATCGGGTTTGCGCGCTGGAAGGCGGCGCGGGGGCGATTTGCTGTTCCTCTGGCCATGCGGCGCAGATCATGGCGCTGTTCCCGCTGATGGGGCCGGGGTTGAATATTGTTGCGTCGTCAAGACTTTACGGCGGCACGATCACCCAATTCAGCCAGACCATCAAACGCTTTGGCTGGTCTGCCAAGTTTGTTGATACCGATGATCTGTTGGCGGTGGAACATGCGATTGACGACAACACCCGCGCGATTTTCTGCGAAACCATCGCCAACCCCGGCGGCTATATCAGCGATCTGGATGCGCTGGCGCAGATTGCCGACCGCGCCGGAATTCCGCTGATTGTCGATAACACCACCGCGACGCCCTATCTGTGCCGCCCGATCGAGCATGGCGCGACACTGGTGGTGCATTCGGCAACGAAATATCTGACCGGAAATGGCACCGTTACTGGCGGCGTGGTGGTGGATAGCGGCAAGTTTGACTGGTCGGCGAATGGCAAGTTTCCGTCGCTGTCCGAGCCAGAGCCAGCCTATCACGGGCTTGCCTTCCATCCGGCGCTGGGGTCGATGGCGTTTACCTTCCATTCCATCGCGGTGGGCTTGCGCGATTTGGGCATGACGATGAACCCGCAGGGCGCGCATTACACGCTGATGGGCATCGAAACCCTGTCGTTGCGGATGCAGCGCCATGTTGAAAACGCCAAGGTGGTGGCCGATTGGCTGGCGCAGGACCCGCGCGTTGATTTTGTCACCTATGCCGGGCTGCACAATTCGCCCTACCGCAAGCGGGCGGAAAAGATTGTGCCGAAGGGGGCGGGCGCGCTGTTTACCTTTGCGGTGAAGGGCGGCTACGAGGCTTGTGTCAAGCTGGTGGACCATCTGAAGCTGTTCAGCCATGTCGCCAATTTGGGCGATACCCGCAGCCTGATCATCCATCCGGCATCAACCACGCACCGCCAGTTGGAAGAAGATGCGCAGATCCGCGCCGGGGCCGCGCCGAATGTGGTGCGGGTTTCGATCGGGATCGAAGATGTGAAAGACATCATCGCCGATCTGGATCAGGCGCTGACGGCGGCAACCGCGTAGCGGCGGCAGACATAAATCGGGCGCCCCTGCGGTTGGGGCGCCCTTTTGCCAAGCCTGCGGGATTGCTCCGGTTATTCGGCAATCTCGAAGCTGATGGTGACAGAGGAGGTCAGGCCGATCTGGCCGCTGGCCACCGGAACCGGCGCGGCAGAGGCTTCGGCGCGAAACATCGGCATCCCCGCGCCATAGCCGGCGTTTTCGGTGATCGACACGATCTTGCCCAAGCTTGCCCCTGCCGCTTCGACCAGAAGCGTGGCGCGGGCTTTGGCGTCTTCGACGGCGGCCTTGCGGGCTTCGTCCTGCGCGGGGCGCGGGGCCGACAGATCAAAGGTGATGCCGTTCAGCGTATTGGCGCCATCGGCGATCGAGGCATCCAGCACGGTGCCAAGGCTGTTCAGCGCCCGCACCCGCACGTTCAGCATGTTCGACGCGACATAGCCCGCGATTTTCGGGGTCGAACCGGAATCATAGCCGACCCAGTTCGGGTTCAGCGTCAGGTTAGAGGTTTGCAGATCGCGGTCTTCAATGCCCGCAGCCTTCAGCCGGTCGATCACCGCTTGCAGCGCTTTGGTGTTGGCGGCCATCGCCTCGGCCGCCGTGGTGCCATTGGTGGTGACGCCCAGTGACACGGTTGCCATGTCTGGCGTGGCTTCGATGGTGGCTTCGCCGGTGACGGTGATCAGAGATTGCGCCCAGGCTTGGCCAGAAAGCGGCAGGGCAAGGGCGGCGGAAAGCAGAAGGGTGGTAAAGACGCGCATGAAAACCTCCACAGGATTATGCGTTACAGGTGTAATGTTGTGACGCAGGCCGCAAGCTAATCCTTGGAACCGCTTTGCGTTTTTCTTTCCATCGGCAATTTCCTGCTATACTAATGAACTGACCCGCTGGGGTGCGTTTCCGGCGGCGATAACCCTGTGCTAGACCCGTGAAATGAAACCAGCTTTTGCACTAGACTTCCGCGATGACACCATCACCATGTCGCACCGTTCTGGCAAC
>JAHEDL010000102.1 GCA_024641255.1 Pseudorhodobacter sp. | reverse complement strand
CCGAACAGTCGCTGGGCATGGATCTTGAGCCGAAGCTGGCCTCGGGTCTTGAGGCGTTCACCCGTGATGAGCGCGAAGAAAAGCCCGCCGATTTTTCGGATGCGGACAGCTTCTTCAACCTGCCGCATGGCGATGACGAAGACGAGGAAGATGACGACGATCCGCGTCGTTGATCTGCCGCCAAAATTGAAAAGGGGTCCGCTTGCGGGCCCCTTTTTTATTTCTGTGCGATGAGTAAGGCCAACGGGGCGCGACATTGCGCGCGCCCGCTGACAGGCTGTTTTAGTGCGCCATCAGCACCGGAACTTCGGCTTTTTCCAGCATGTTGCGGGTCGCGCCGCCCAAGATTGCTTCGCGGAAACGCGAGTGGCCATAAGCCCCCATCACCAGCATATCGGCGTTCTGATCCCAAATGTGGCGGGCCAGCACATCTGAAATCAGCGGCAGCGAGCGGGCCAGCACCGACACCTCGGCGTGAACGCCGTGGCGCACCAGCATTTGGCACAGCATGCCGCCCGGATCAGAGCGTTCTTCGCCTTGGGTCGGCGGGTCGATCACAGTGATATTCACCGCATCGGCCCCTTTCAGCAAGGGCAGGGCCAGCCGCGTGGCCGTCAGCGCCTCGCCGCTTTGGTTCCAGGCGACGACGATGCGCTTGGGCAGGGCATTTGCACCCAAACCCTTGGCGGGCAGCACAAGAACCGGAACTTTGCCTTCAAATAGTGCTGCTTCGATGATGGCTTCGGATTCGGGGCCAACGCCGGGGCCATAGGGGCGCGGCAACACCACCAGATCGGAAAAGCGGGCGCGCGAGGCGACCAGATCGGTCAGCGCGCCAAGTTGGGTAACGACCGCCTCGACCGAATAGCGCAGATCATCGCTTTCTTCGGCCAGGGCGGCTTTGGCGGCGGCTTCCATGGCGCGGGCGTCAGCCTCGGCGCGGTCGATGCCGACCTGCATCAGCACGGCGCCCGACCCGATGTAGGAATAGCCAACCTGCGTGCGGTCAACGCCCAAAACCAATACGTCAAGATGGGCATCTTGCGAACGTGCAAGCCGGGCGGCGGAACTGATCGCGAGTTCGGCATCGCCCGGATTTGTCAGAACCGTAAGGATGGATTTGTAGGCCATGATGCAGGCTCCATAAGCTAAGGTATCGTGGCAGGATGTCAGGCAGACTAGTGCTGCGCATTGACCTTGATCAAGCCATGGTTCACGCGTTGTTGACATGGATCAAGGCCGCATCGTGCCGCGGCTGCGAAAAGGTGAACAGTCAAAAGCTCTTGGCCGCACTTCGAGTCGCAATCGGGGGCGGACCGGACCAAAGACGAAGGGACGCAAAATGTGGGATTACGTTAAATTGATCGTGCTTGGGGCGATCGCGGTGCTTGCCGCTATCGCTGCCAATTACGCGCACGATCTGCCGTATATGGTGAACGCAATCGTCGTCATGCTTGCCGCAGCAATCGCATTCGTGTGGGAGCTGCGTCATGCCGGCGAGGTTCGGGTTCATCCGGCAAATGAATATATGGATGGCGTTGTGCGCGCCGGGGTTATCGCAACCACCTTCTGGGGTGTTGTCGGTTTCCTTGTGGGCGTGGTGATTGCTTTCCAATTGGCCTTTCCGGCGCTTAACCTTGGTGGCGTTACGGACGGCATATTGAACTTTGGGCGTCTGCGGCCGCTGCACACCAGTGCAGTGATCTTCGCCTTTGGCGGCAACGCGCTGATCATGTCGGCGTTCTACATCGTGCAACGCACCTGTGGCACGCGGCTGTTTGGTGGCAACCTGGGCTGGTTCGTGTTCTGGGGCTGGCAGCTGATGATCGTGCTGGCGGCAACGTCCTATGTTTTGGGCGGGTCGCAGGGCAAGGAATATGCTGAGACCGTTTGGTACATCGACATCTGGATCGCCGTTGTTTGGGTGGCGTTCCTGCTGGTCTTCATGGGCACGCTGTGGAACCGCAAAGAGCCGCATATCTATGTGGCAAACTGGTTCTTGCTGTCGATGATCATCACGGTGGCAATGCTGCACATCGTCAACAACCTGGCTATTCCGGTTTCGATCCTGTCTTCGCAGTCAGTTCCGGTATTCTCGGGCGTGCAGGATGCCATGACGCAATGGTGGTATGGCCACAACGCTGTGGGCTTCTTCCTGACCGCAGGCTTTCTGGGCATGATGTACTACTTTGTGCCGAAACAGGCGGAAAAGCCGGTTTACAGCTATAAGCTGTCGATCATCCACTTCTGGGCGCTGATCTTCCTTTATATCTGGGCTGGCCCGCACCACCTGCACTACACCGCTTTGCCTGAATGGGCAGCGACGCTGGGTATGGTGTTCTCGGTTATCCTGTGGATGCCGTCTTGGGGTGGCATGATCAACGGTCTGATGACGCTTTCGGGCGCATGGGACAAGCTGCGCACCGACCCGATCATCCGTATGATGGTGGTGTCGATCGGCTTCTACGGCATGTCGACCTTTGAAGGCCCGATGATGTCGATCAAGGCTGTGAACAGCCTGTCGCACTACACCGACTGGACGATTGGTCACGTGCACTCTGGTGCGCTGGGCTGGAACGGCATGATCACCTTTGGCGCGCTTTACTTCCTGACGCCGCGCCTGTGGAACCGCGAAGGGCTTTACAGCCTGAAACTGGTCAGCTGGCACTTCTGGTTGGCCACCATCGGCATCGTGCTTTATGCATCGTCGATGTGGGTGACCGGCATCATGGAAGGCCTGATGTGGCGCGAAGTTGATGCGAATGGCTTCCTTGTGAACGCTTTCGCCGACACGGTTGCCGCCAAGTACCCGATGTATGTGGTTCGCGGTCTGGGTGGGGTTATGTTCCTGTCTGGTGCGTTGATCATGGCTTATAACCTGTGGATGACGGTGCGCGCGCAGCCTGCAAAAGCTGCGATCAACGCGAACAACGCCGTTCCTGCTGAATGATCGGAGGGCAGGACAATGGCTTTTCTTGACAAACACAAGGCTATCGAAACCCACGCGACACTGCTGATGGTGTTGTCGCTTCTGGTGGTGACGATTGGTGGCATCGTAGAGATTGCACCGCTGTTCTATCTGCAGAACACCATTGAAAAGGTGGAAGGGGTTCGCCCCTACACCCCGCTGGAACTGGCTGGCCGCGACATTTATATCCGTGAGGGTTGCTATGTTTGCCACAGCCAGATGATCCGCCCGATGCGCGACGAGGTCGAACGCTATGGCCACTACTCGCTGGCGGCAGAGTCGATGTATGATCACCCGTTCCAATGGGGATCGAAGCGCACCGGGCCGGATTTGGCACGCGTGGGCGGCAAATACTCGAACGCCTGGCATGTTGACCACTTGGTAAACCCGCAAGCTGTTGTGCCGGAATCGGTGATGCCGAAGTACAACTTCCTGTTGGATACCGAAGTCGACGGCAAATACATCGGCGATATCATGTCGACGCATCGCATGGTTGGTGTGCCTTACACCGACGAAGAGATCGCAGCGGCGAAGGAAGACTTTGCGGCGCAAGCCAATCCTGATGGCGACACCAGTGGTTTGACGACGCGCTATGGCGACAAGGTGACGATTGCAAACTTTGACGGCCAGCCTGCGCTGACCGAAATGGATGCGCTGATCGCCTATCTGCAAGTGTTGGGTACGATGGTTGATTTCTCGACCTTCATGCCTGACCCGACGCGGTAAGGGGGGCGGTATGCAAACGTACAGCCTTCTGCGTGAATTCGCTGACAGCTGGGTGCTGCTGTTCCTGACGCTGGTGTTCCTGGGCGTGTTTGCCTGGGCCTGGCGCCCGGGATCGCGGGCCACCCATGATGACATCGCGAATTCGATCTTCCGCCATGACAAGAAACCCGCCGATGATAACGAGGTGCGCGCACAGCGCGCCTCGGGTCTTCGGCAAGCCGAGGAGGCGTAATCCATGTGCGCCAAGCAAGTGAAGAAAGTTCCGGGGCAGGTGGAAACCACCGGCCATTCCTGGGACGGCATTGAAGAGTTCAACAACCCGTTGCCGCGGTGGTGGGTGTGGGTGCTTTACCTGACGATTATCTGGGGTATCGCCTATACCGTTGCTTATCCGGCATGGCCGCTGCTGACGGGTCACACCCAAGGTGTGATCGGGTCTGATCAACGCGCTGACGTGGAAGCGGACATCAAGAAGTTCGACGATGCGAATGCTCCGATCAAGGCCAAGCTGATTGCGGCCGATCTGGCGACGATTCCTGCCAACGAAGAGCTGAAAACCTTTGCCGAATCGGCCGGGGCTTCGGTGTTCAAGAACAACTGCGCCCAGTGCCACGGTTCGGGTGCCGCAGGGGTTCAGGGCAAGGGCTATCCGAACCTGTTGGACAACGATTGGCTGTGGGGCGGCGATATGGAAGCGATCCATACCACCATCACCCACGGTATCCGCAACACCACCGACGCAGATGCGCGCTATTCGCAGATGCCGTCGTTCGGCAAGGATGGGATTCTGGACAAGGGTCAAATCGGACAAGTGGTGAACTTTGTCCGCCAGATCTCGGGTCAGGATCACGATGCGGCTTTGGCGACAGCCGGGGCCACGGTGTTTGCTGACAACTGTTCGGCCTGCCACGGGCCGGAAGGCAAGGGCGACCGCAACTTTGGCGCACCGAACCTGACGGACGCGATCTGGCTGTATGGTGGCGACGAGGCGACGTTGACCGAAACCGTGACCAATGCGCGGTTTGGCGTGATGCCGGCCTGGACCGGCCGTCTGAGCGAAGACCAGATCCGGTCGGTTGCGACCTATGTCCACAGCCTTGGCGGTGGCGAATAAGAGATGCGTGCGGGCGGCTTTGGCCGCCTGCCGCTGGCACCGGCGCCTCATCCTGTTCGCGCGTTTCCTGAGGGTGCCGGTGCCCCTTTTTAGATCCACAGGGCCGGGCCGTTTGCGCCCGGCCTTGAGTTTGAAATTCCGCGACAAATTGACCGTTTCGGCCCCTATGTGGCCCCCCGTGCTGCATTGCCGCATTGTGAAACCTGAGTCGCGGATGTCTTTTTGATTCAAGTCAATGCAGCCCTGCGCTGTTCGTGACCAAGAAGGGCCAAAGGGGCAATCCGTCCCGCCCAAAACAAGACCCGGAGACAGCTCCTGTGACAACTCCCGTCGCTCCTCAACCCGAACAGCTTTATGCCGCCCGCGAGCCGATCTTTCCGCGCCGCGTGAAGGGCAACTTCCGCA
>JAHEDL010000100.1 GCA_024641255.1 Pseudorhodobacter sp. | reverse complement strand
GCCTGCGGTGCCAGACCGATTTTGTCGCCGGGCCGCAGGTTCAAGTCGCCGCCCGCGCGAACGGTGATCGGCTCCATGCCTGCGACGGCAACTTTGAGGAAGGTGTCAGAGCCAAGATGCTCTGACAGGCCAACGGTGCCGTGCCACGGACCGTCGGCGGTGATGTCAAGATGTTCGGGGCGAACGCCAATCGTGGTGGCATTGTGCTTAGCCGCCTCGGTACCGGTGATCAGGTTCATCTTCGGGCTGCCGATGAAACCGGCGACGAAAGTGTTTGCCGGGTTGCGATACAGATCCAGCGGGCTGCCGACCTGTTCGATGCGGCCTGCGTTCAGCACAACGATCTTGTCGGCCATGGTCATGGCTTCGACCTGATCATGGGTCACATAGATCATCGTGGTTTTAAGCGATTGATGCAGTTCGGAAATTTCTTGACGCATGTTAACGCGCAGCGCCGCGTCAAGGTTCGACAGCGGTTCATCGAACAAGAAGGCCGCCGGTTCACGCACGATGGCGCGGCCAATGGCCACGCGTTGGCGTTGACCGCCAGACAGTTGGCCGGGGCGGCGATCAAGGTAGCTGGTCAGGTTCAGCACCTTGGCGGCGTTGTTCACTTTCTGCTCGATCACCGCAGGGTCGATGCCTGCCATTTTCAGCGGGAAGGCGATGTTTTTGCGCACGCTCATATGCGGGTAAAGCGCATAAGACTGGAACACCATCGCAAGGCCGCGCTTGGCGGGCGGCAGGCTGGTGGCGTCGGCACCGTCGATTTCGATGGTGCCAGAGGTGGTGTCTTCCAACCCTGCAATCAGCCGCAGCAGGGTAGATTTGCCGCAGCCCGACGGGCCGACGAAAACCACGAACTCGCCGTCTTCGATACCAAGGTCGATCGAAGGGATGACATCAACGTCGCCAAAAGATTTACGGACGGATTTAAGCGTTATCTTGCCCATGTTGGCCTCATTTCCGGAGTTTCATTTCACGGCGCCGAACGTCAGGCCGCGGACAAGTTGTTTCTGGCTGAACCAGCCAAGGATCAGGATTGGCGCGATGGCCATGGTGCTGGCGGCCGACAGTTTGGCGTAGAACAGACCTTCGGGCGACGAGTAGCTGGCGATGAATTGCGTCAGCGGGGCGGCGTCAGAGGTGGTCAGTTGCAGCGTCCAGAAGGCTTCGTTCCAGGCCAGGATGATGTTCAGCAACATGGTCGAAGCGATGCCGGGAATCGCCATCGGGGTCAGCACATACAGAATCTCGCTGCGCAGCGAGGCACCATCCATGCGGGCGGCTTCAAGGATTTCACCGGGGATTTCCTTGAAGTAGGTATACAGCATCCAGATGACGATCGGCAGGTTGATCAGCGTCAGCACCACCACAAGGCCGGAGCGGCTATCGAGCAGGCCAAGGTCGCGGAACATCAGATACATCGGCACCAGAACGCCCACGGCGGGCATCATCTTGGTCGACAGCATCCACATCAGCAGGTCTTTGGTGCGTTTGCCGGGCACGAAAGCCATCGCCCAGGCGGCGGGAATGGCGATCACCAAGGCCAGCAGGGTCGAGCCGAACGACAGGATCACCGAGTTCCAGAAGTGCAGCGCATAGTTTGACCGGGTCTGCACCTCGCCATAGCTTTCAAGGCTCCACGGCGCGGCAAGCATATCAAGCGGGGCTTTGATGGCGTCGCCTTCCGACTTGAAGCTCATCAGGATGGTCCACAAGATCGGGAAGAAGATCAGGAAACCGATGGCCCAAGCCAAGGCGGTGACAACGGCTTTGCGGGTCTGGGTGGTTTTGCGGGCCATGGGTCATGCCTCCAGGTTCTTGCCAATCATCCGCATCAGGAAGAAGGCAACGATGTTTGCGAGGATGACGGCGATGATGCCGCCAGCAGAACCGCCACCGACGTCGAACGACAGCAAGGACTGCGCGTAAACGAGGTAGGGCAGGTTGGTGGACGCCGTGCCGGGGCCGCCGTTGGTGGTGACCAGAATTTCGGCAAAGACCGACAGCAGGAAAATGGTCTGGATCAGGATCACCACGGTGATCGAACGGGTCAGGTGCGGAATGGTCAGATACCAAAAGCGCGCCAGCGGGCTTGCGCCATCCATTTCGGCGGCTTCTTGCTGTTCGCGGTCAAGGCTTTGCAGCGCGGTCAGCAGGATCAGGGTGGAAAACGGCAGCCAGCTCCACGCTACAATCAGGATGATCGAGGCAAGCGGGGCTTGTGACAGAAAATCATAGGGTTGCAGCCCAAGACCCTTGGCGATGTGGGCAAACATGCCGTTCACCGGGTTCATGAACATGTTCTTCCAAACCAGTGCCGAAACCGTAGGCATGACAAAGAAGGGCGCGATGACCATGACGCGGACGATGCCTTGACCCCACATCGGCTGATCCAGCAACAGCGCAAGGCCGATGCCGCCGAACACGGTGATCAGCAGCACGCCAACAACCAAGGTGATGGTGTTGCGCAATGCGTCCCAGAACGCGGCTTGGGTCAGGAAGTAGTAGTAGTTGTCAAAGCCAGCAAAGGATGTGCCGGGCGTCAGCAGGTTGTAGCGCAAGAATGAAAAGTAAATCGTCATCCCCAGCGGCACGATCATCCACAAAAACAACAGGATAACTGCAGGGGAAACCATCAACCGGGCGGCGGTGCGGGAGTGCGCGGTGGCCATGACAGGCTCCTTCCGGGGTGGGTCTTGGAAATGGGAAAGGCGGGGCCGCCTTGGGAGATCGGCCCCGCCCTAGTGCGGTTACTTGATGTAACCGGCTTTGGTCATTTCAGTTTTCACCAGTTCCTGGCTTGCAGCCAAGGCATCGTCTGCCGAGGTGGTGCCAGCCAATGCTGCCGAGAACTGTTGGCCAACTGCGGTCGCAAAGCCCTGGAATTCCGGGATCGCAACAAACTGGACGCCGGTGTAGGGAACCGGATCAACCGTCGGATGGGTCGGATCAGCTGCGTTGATGCTGTCCAGCGTCATCTTGGCGAAGGGAACCTTTGCGTATTCCGGGTTCGCATACAGCGACGAACGGGTTCCCGGAGGCACGTTTGCCCAGCCTTCTTTCGAAGCGACCAAGGCGGCGTAGTCTTTGTTGGTTGCCCAGTTGATGAAGGCTTTCGCTGCGTCAACCTTTGCCGAGCCTGCCGGAATGGCCAGCGACCATGCCCAGAGCCAGTTGCCGCGCTTGCCCAGACCATTGTCGGGGGCCAAAGCGAAGCCGACCTTGTCGGCCACGGTGCTGTCTTTGCCGGTCACGAAAGACGCAGCAACGGTCGCGTCGATCCACATGCCGCAATGGCCTTGTTGGAACAGCGCAAGGTTTTCGTTGAAGCCGTTGTTCGAAGCGCCGGGCGGGCCGTAGTTGTTCATCAGATCAAGGTAGAAGTTCAGCGTGTCTTTCCACGGCTGCTGATCGAACTGCGGGTTCCAGTTTTCGTCGAACCACTTGGCGCCGAACGAGTTCGACATCGCGGTCAGGAACGCCATGTTTTCGCCCCAGCCAGCTTTGCCGCGCAGGCAGATGCCGTACTGTTCTTTCGACTTGTCGGTCATCTTTTCGGCAGCGGTCTTGATGTCGGCCCAAGTCGGGGCTTCCGGCATGGTCAGGCCAGCGGCATCCATCAGGTCTTTGCGATACATGACCATCGAGGATTCGCCGTAGAACGGCGACGCGTACAGGTTGCCGTCAACCGTCAGGCCACCGGCGATGGCGGGCAGCAGGTCTGCCGCATCATAATCTGCCGGAAGGTCGTTCAGCGACACCAGCCAGCCGGCTTTGCCCCAGATTGGAACTTCGTAGGTGCCGATGGTCAGCACGTCAAATTGGCCGCCCTTGGTGGCGATGTCGGTGGTGACTTTCTGGCGCAGGACGTTCTCTTCCAGCGTGACCCATTCGACCTTGATGTCGGGGTTCTTGGCATAGAAGTCGTCCATCAGGCCTTGCATACGGACCATGTCGCCGTTGTTCACGGTGGCAACGGTGATGGTGGTGGTTTCGGCCGATGCCATACCCGTCAGGGTAAGCAAAGCCGTCGCGCCAAGCAGCGCGCGAAGCGTCATTTTCATAGGTATCCTCCCTGGATAGCGAATGAGCAAATCATCGCATGGTGAGTAAATGCTCACAACGGACCCAGAGTCGTCAAGCCCCTTTTTCCGCCGCAATTGCGAAGGTTAGCGGCGGGTCAAAAGGGCACGGGCGGTGGGTTCGTCCGTTACCACGCCGTTGATAATGCGGGATTTAAGGGCAGCTGCCAGCGCTGCAACCTTGGTTGCACCTGCAGCAATTCCGATAGACGGGCGATCAAGCCCCGGTTCAACCCGAACGCCGCCAGTGCGCCGGTTGGTGCCAACATCAAGATACATGCCAGCCGAATCATAGACCCAACCGGCCACTTCGCCGACCGCGCCGGCGGCCTGCATCTCGTCCAACTCTTGCCGGGTGACGAAACCGTCTTTCAACAGCGGCGCGTCGTTTGACATTTGACCAACGCCGACGATCACGACATCAGCGGCACGCGCCAGATCAACGACTTTCTTCACCGGCCCCAACGCGTGGAATGCGGCGTTTTCGGCGGGCGTGGGCGAGATCACAGGCACCGGCATCGGGTAGTGCGGCGCACGCACCTTGTCAGCGATACGCATGACGACATCGAAGAACGAGGCCGACCCATCGGGTGCAATATTGCCAATCAGCGACACCAGTCGGTGTTGTTCGGCATCCATCGGCGACATGGCATCCACCATGCTGCGCAGCGCGCGCCCGGTGCCAAGACCGATCACCGACGGGCCCGGCATGCGCAAAAACCGTTCGGTTTCGGCGGCAGCCGCGGGCGCAATGCTGCGCACCGGGTCTGCGCCCTGCCCAAGGCTGGGCGCCACGCGGCAGCGAGTCAAGCCGTACCGCGCCGTCAGTGCGGCTTCCAGATCAAGGCAGGCACCAATGGGATGGTTAAGGCGGACATGGATCAGGCCTTCGGCCATTGCCCGGCTGACCAGACGTTGCGCACGTTGGCGCGAAACGCCCAGCTCTGCCGCGATTTGTTCCTGCGTTAGCCCACCAACGTAATACAGCCAGCCCGCGCGGGCGGCGTCATCGTTCAGCGTGGGTTCGGGATCAATGCGGCTCATGGCGCTCTCTGCAATTCGGGCGCAATGTCGTAGAAACTGGCGAAGGATGCAAACCGGAAGTCAGGCCGCGCGTCTTCGGGTTC
>JAHEDL010000097.1 GCA_024641255.1 Pseudorhodobacter sp. | reverse complement strand
ACCTCAACCGTTTTGTTTGAGGCGAATACCGTTTCCCGTCTGGCCGACCATCTGCGCGAAAGCCAATCCGATGCGGTGGCCGCGCTGACGCAGGCGACCGCAGGCCCTGTTCCTGCGCCAATCCCCGCTGCGCCCATTGTGGTGCAGCAGCCCGCCCGCCAAGCCGCCGAAATACCCGCACTGAAATCGCGCGATGTGGCGATCATCGGCATGGCGGGGCGTTTTGCCGGATCGGAAGACCTTGACGCGCTTTGGGCGGCGATTGCGGCAGGGCAAACCATGTTCCGTTCAGCGCCGCAGGACGGCCGTGCCTGGCCCACCGATACCGCCCTGCCCGCTGGATATATGGACGGCGCCGATCAGTTCGATCCGCTGTTTTTTTCGATTTCACCGGCGGAGGCGATGCAGATGGACCCGCAGGAACGGCTTTTCCTGCAAACCGCCTATCACGCGATGGAACATGCCGGCTACGCGCCGCAAGCCTTGTCACGCCAAGGCCGCGTCGCGGTGCTGGCGGGCGTGATGAACGCACACTACCCCAGCCGCGCGGCGTTCTGGTCGGTGGCGAACCGGCTTTCCTTCATGTTCGATTTCAAGGGGCCAAGCCTGTCTTGCGACACGGCCTGTTCCTCATCCGCGGCCGCGCTGGTGCTGGCGATGGATATGCTGCGCGCGGGGCGCTGCGATGTGGCGATTGCGGGCGGGGTCAATGTGATTGCCCATCCGCGTCATCTGGCAAGCCATGCGGCACTTGGTATCCAGTCGCGTCAGGGCCGCTTGCGCCCGTTTTCAGCCGATGCCGATGGCATGCTGTCTGGCGAAGGTGCGGGGGTGGTCATCCTGAAGCTGCTGGATCGTGCGCTGGCCGATGGTGACAGGATCGAAGGCGTCCTGCGCGGCGCAGCACTGGGCAGCGGCGGGCGTTCCAGCAGCTATACCGCGCCCAGCCCTTCCGGCCATGCCGATGTAATCACGCAGGCGCTGGCTGATGCGGGCGTTGCCCCCAATGCCATCAGTCTGATCGAGGCGCATGGCACCGGCACCCGTATGGGCGACCCGATCGAGGTCGAAGGACTGACGCGCGCGCTTGGCCCACAAGGGCGGGCGGTGGTCGGATCGGTCAAAGCCAATATCGGCCATACCGAAAGCGCCGCCGCGATGGCGGGGCTGTTCAAGATTCTGGCGCAGATGCGGCATGGGACCATCGCGCCCTTGCCCGATCTGGGCAGGATCAACCCCGAAATCACCGAAGGCAGCACGCTGACCTTCCCGCGAGAGGCGCGCTATTGGCCGCATGTAGCGGGTCAGACCCGTCTGGCGGGACTAAGTTCGTTTGGCGCGGGCGGGGCGAATGCCCATCTGGTGCTGGCAGAACCGCCCATCACTGTGCCGCGCGCGGCACGGGGCGGGCTGCATGTCGTGCCGCTATCGGCGCGGTCGGATGCACAATTGAGGCAAATGGCGGCAAACCTGCTGGGCTATCTGGCGCAGGCGGAACAGGTCGATCTGGTCGATCTGGCCTATACGCTGCAAACTGGACGCGATGCGTTTGACCATCGCTGGGCCTTTGTCGGGAATGACATCGCCGCGTTGCAAGATGCGTTGCGCCGTTTTGCTGATGGCGTAGGCGTGGGCGCTGCCCATCCGCAGGCGCAGGATTGGTTGGCGGGTGGCAAGGTGGATTGGGCGTCGCAATGGTCTGCGCCCCTGCCGCAACGTCTGGCGCTGCCGCTCTATCCCTTTGCCACCGACAGCTATTGGTTGGCCGAACCTGCAACAGAACCACCCGCGCAGACCGCAACGGTGGTGCCGCAACCTGCCACCGGCGGCAACGCGCTGGCGGTATTGTGTCAAACCGTCGGCGAAACGCTGGGCATCGCGCCGGATCGGTTGGATATCACCGCGCCGCTGGATGGTTACGGGCTGGATTCCGTAATGATCACCCGCGCGACGGACCGGCTGGAATCCGTCTTTGGCCCGCTGCCGAAAACGCTGTTCTATGAATATCGCAGCCTTGCCGCACTGGCGGCGCATCTGGACGAAACCAGTCAGATACCCGCCGCAGCACCGCAAGCAAACCCTGCTGTGCACATCAGTGCCGCACCTGATGCCATCGCGATCATCGGACTGTCCGGTCGCTATCCGCAGGCCGAAACGCTGGCGGACTTCTGGCAAGCTCTGACCGAAGGCCGCGATTGCATCACGCCCATTCCTGCCGACCGTTGGGATCACAGCCGCTTTCATTCCGAAATCAAGGCTGCGGGCAAAACCCGCAGCCGTTGGGGCGGGTTCCTGAACGGGGTCGATCGGTTTGACGCCGCGTTTTTCGGCATGCTGCCAAAGGATGCGGACCTGAGCGATCCGCAAGAGCGGCTGTTTGTCGAAACCGCGTGGCACGCGGTCGAAGATGCCGGACACAGCCCAGAGTCGCTGGCCGCCGCAGGGCGGGTCGGGGTGTTCGTGGGGGTGATGTATTCCGAATATCAACTGCTTGGCGCGGAGCAAACCGTCTTGGGTCAGCCCACTGCGTTGTCGGCCAGCCCGGCGTCGATTGCGAACCGCGTGTCCTATCTGTTCGACTTTCAGGGACCAAGCCTTGCCGTCGATACGATGTGCGCGTCGTCCCTGACGGCAATCCATCTGGCGGTGCGGTCGCTGCGGGCGGGGGAATGCCGCGTAGCCGTGGCGGGCGGGGTCAACCTGTCATTGCATCCGAACAAATACCTGATGATGGCCCATGGCGGGTTTGAGGCTACCGATGGCCGCTGCCGCAGTTTTGGCGTAGGCGGCACCGGCTATGTCCCGTCCGAAGGCGTCGGGGCGGTGGTGCTGAAACCGCTGTCACAGGCGCTTGCCGACGGCGATGCGATCCGTGGCATCATCCGTGGCACGGCGGTCAATCATGGCGGGCGATCAAACGGCTACACCGTGCCGGACCCGGTGGCGCAGGCCGCCACGATCCGCGATGCGCTGACCGATGGCGGGGTTTCGCCCGCGTCGATCAGCTATGTCGAATGTCACGGCACCGGTACCGCCCTTGGCGACCCGATTGAGATTGCGGGGCTGAAGCGTGTCTTTGCACCGGATCAACCGTTGAATCTGGGTTCGGTGAAATCCAATATCGGCCATTGCGAAAGCGCCGCTGGCGTCGCAGGGCTGACCAAGGTTCTGTTGCAGATGCAGCACCGCCAGCGCGTGCCAAGCCTGCATTCCACGACCCTGAACCCCGATCTTGGCCTTGCCGACACGGCATTCCGTGTGGATCAGACGCTTACCCCGTGGGCTGCCACAACCGGCCCGCTCATGTCGGGGATCAGCTCTTTCGGTGCGGGCGGCAGCAACGCCCATATCGTGATCGAAGAACCGCCTGCCCCGCGCGTGGCAACTGGGAACGGTCCGGTCGCGCTGGTGCTGTCGGCGCGGTCTGACGCGCAACTGTCGGCTATGGTGCTAACACTTGCGGCGATGCTGGAACGGGATCGCCCGCCGCTGTATTCGGTCGGCTATACCTTGCAGACCGGACGTCGCGCATTCCCGCATCGGGCGGGGGTGATGGCGGACAGCCTGACCCAAGCGGTGGCCGCCCTGCGCGCGCTGGCGGGCAATCTGCGGGCTGCGCCGGAAATGGTGGGAGAACAGGCCGATTACCTGCGCCGCTGGTTGGCGGGCGAAACGGTGAATTGGGCGCAGCTATACCCCATTGCCCCACCAAGACTGCATTTGCCGACCTATCCGTTTGACCGCAAATCCTATTGGGGCGTGCCCCGCCCCGTTGCAGCCCCGACACTGGACGAGGCGAAAGACAGCTTTGCGCTGTTTGCTCCGGTCTGGTCGCCGGATGTTGCGGCGGAATCAGTGCCTGCGCCGCAGAACCGGCTGGTTGTGGACCTGACCGGACAACTGACGGAAAGTGCCGGTCGCTGCCTGTCCCTGCCACTTTCTGCGCCCGAGGATGTCATCACCGCACTATTGGAACGGCTTGGCCCCGTGATGGGCAGGCAAGGATGCCCGATCTGGTGCAATGCGCACTGCCCGCCGATGCGGCTGCGCTGGTCCCCGCCATTGCCGCCTTTGCCGGAACCATGGCGCAAGAGCGGCGGTCGCTGCGGGTTCAGGTCGTCGAACTCGCGCGCGCCCTGCCTGCGGGCGGGGTGGCGGCGCTGCTGGAACAGGCTGCGACCCATCCGGCGCGGTTGATCCGCATGCGAGATGCGGGGAATCACATCCGCCATCTTGCCCCGCTGCATTTGCCCAAACAGCCCGACGCCATTCCGGCAGGGATGGTTGTGATCAGTGGTGGTCTGGGCGGTCTGGGACAGGCCTTTGCGACCGATATCGCGCAGCGCAGCCCCGATACGCCTATCCTGCTATTGGGGCGGCGACCGCATGATGCGAACATTGACGCGAAACTGGCTCGTCTGGGTGCAAGGCGCATCGCCTATCGCGCGGTGGACATCACCGACGCGGCCGCTGTCGCACAGGTGATTGCGGCGATGCGGGCGGAATTCGGCCCTGTGGAGCTGGTGATCCATGCGGCGGGCATCTTGCGTGACGGGATGCTGATGGTGAAATCCCCTGCCGATGCCCGCGCTGTGGTGGCGGCAAAAACCGCAGGCGCGCGGGCGCTGGATGCAGCGACGCAGGGCGATCCGTTGGCGGGCTTTGTGCTGTGTTCGTCGCTGGCTGGGCTTTCGGGCAATGCGGGTCAGGGCGATTATGCCTTTGGCAACGGCTGGCTCGATGGCTTCGCCGCGCTGCGGCGCGGGCCGGGGCGGACGGTTTCGCTGAACTGGCCGCTTTGGGCCGATGGCGGCATGACCGTGCCGGAAACCGCGCTGCGGGCAATACGGCAGGGATTTGGTCTGGCCCCGATGCCCGATTCGGCAGGGGTTTCGCTGCTGTGGCGGGCCTTGGCGGGGGATGCGCCGCAGGTGGTTGTGGGCTGGGGCGATCCCGACCGCATCACCGAAACACTGGATAACGGCAGCGCGAAACAGGCGGGCAAGACGCCCGCGATGGCCCCCGCCACCGCTTTGTTCAAAACAGATGCAACCGCCCTGCTGGCCGATCTGTCGGCGCTGGTGGCAGACATCCTGCGTCTTCCCGTGACCGAGGTGCAGCCCGATGCGCAACTGGCCGAATACGGCTTTGATTCCATTGCCTTGGCCGATCTGGCAGACCAATGTTCAACCCGTCTTGGCCTACCCGTCAGTCCGGCGCTGTTCTACA
>JAHEDL010000091.1 GCA_024641255.1 Pseudorhodobacter sp. | reverse complement strand
TTTCCTTGTCGCGCGCTTGCGGCGGCTTCGCCACGATTTGCGAGATTGGCACGGCCGACGCCTTCGCCAAATCGGCAACCAGTTGATGATAGGCTTCGGTCTGCCGCAACTCTTGCAACCGGGCCTCGGCACGCGCCAGCGCCGCGTGATGCAGGCTGTGCAACACCGGGTCTTGCAACAACTGCGCGATGATCTGGTTCCGCTTTTCGCTATAGCGCAGCATGGTTTCGTCGCGCACTTCGTTGCGATCCTGCAGCGACCAATAGTCGGAATTATACTTATCCGCCTTATTGTTCACATTGCCGCGCATCTTGCGAATGGCATAGCTGTCAACCGACTTAACCGCATAGTGATTCAGCTGCACCCAGTCATAGCCAACCGTCCGCGTGATCGACCGCCAACCGCGAAATTTAAAGTAATCCTCCATCTCGCGGCCAGAACCGTTCAGCCATTTCACCTGATCAGGAAACTCGGTTTCAACCCATTTCGCCTTCATTTTCGGGCGATGAATGCCAAGCTTCCACTTGTCGGCGCTAAACTTGAACAGGGTCTTCACACCCCATCCCTTGTTCCAGGTTTGCGGTGCCGCCCATAGATATTGCTCCGACACTGGTGCGCGCGACCAATCCACCACACCACCAGAGCCAAAGATCCGCCAGGTCACAACGATACCATTGGCGCCCTGCGCCACGGCAGCCGCAATCAGGTCATCCAGCGTGCCGTCACCATATTTGATCGACAGGAATTCGTCGGCATCAAACACCATCACCCAGTCTGAATTCTGCACCACAGGCTCGTCCTGCGCATAACCAAGCGCAGACGGTTGCGGCCGGATTCCTTCGGCAATGACGTTGCGACGGTGGTGGCACAGGCCCAGCTCTTCCAAGCGGATCAACATGTCATCGGTGCCATCCGAACAATCGTTCGTATAGACAACCAGATCGGAAAACCCGATCGCCAAATGATGCGCGACCCATTCGATGACATAGGCACCTTCGTCCTTCATCATCGAAACGGCGGTCACCTGACCATGCGGGCTTGGGTGGCGTTTCAAGGCAAAATCGACGCTGCCCCACAGGTCAGACGCGCCGAAAGGCCGCCCCTCAACCCGCACGACGGCCTCCGCCTGCTTGCCCTTTTTCGCGCTCACACCACACCCTGTCACAGTTTACTTGCCACACCGCCTGCCAATCGCCGCAATCTGGCACCCCATCATAGGCCCGAGCGGAAACGACCAGCAAGCCCGCGAACAAAACAGGTGCGAAGTGTGGCTTGGCTGCCAACTGTTTCCATTTTGGCAACACAAGAGCCGCAACCTTTAAGCATGAGCGGGCTAAACGGGTGACATCGCCACAACGGCCCGGCATAGTTTGCCAAAGCGCCACAAGAGCAGAGCAATGCCCCCGAAACTGACTGTGTTTTTTATTGTTGAACCGCCCGAGTACGAAGTCATGGCTTGCTTTCTTGCCGCGTCGCTGCGCCAGCAATTTGGCGATCAGGTCGCTTTGATCGGCTATTGCCCCGACGTTAAATTGAACGACGTATCGCCGGATGTAAAAGCGGTGCTGGCGAAAATGAGCTGTGAGTTGCGCAGTTTCAAAGTTGCAGGCCGTTTCGATCCGCCCTACCCGCACGGCAACAAAATTCTTGCCACGCTAGAGCCACGCGATACCGAATTTTCGGCGTTTTTTGACAGTGATATCCTGTGTCTGCGCCCAAATCTGGTCGAAAACATCATCAAGGAAGGCTGCGTATCACTAACGCCTGCGGCTTCAATGATCTGGGGCAATAGCGATTCCTGGCAGTTGATTTACGATATTTGCGGCATGGAAATCCCTGACGACCGGATCAAACTGATGCGGCAAAAAGGCGATCGTGGGCGAATTCCGTATTTTAGTTCGGGTTTGTTCACCTTCCCAGAACAGTATCGCACCCCCGATGGACAAAGCTTCCCAGAGGTTTGGATGCAAGTCGCCCAAACCCTTGATGCCCACCCCGAGGTTCCATCAAAGCGGCCCTATCTTGACCAAATCAGCCTACCGCTTGCGATCCAGAAGTCTGGCTTGCAGTGGAATATTCTTCCAGAAGAACAACACTTTATCCTTGGCGGCAAACTTCGGGGCAGCGCTTTGCCAGAAGATCGCGAAATCTTCACTGTGCATTACCGCATCATGAAGGTTCTCAAGGAAACCGGCCTGACGCCGCTGGCGCGCAAGATGCTGAAACGGCATGCGGGGGTAAAGCGAATTGACAAAATTTCGCAATCCGATGACGATCTTGAAGGTGATGACGAATAAAAGCTCGGCAACCGTTTCTTAACCCTTATATTTGTTCGGAATGAAGGCATGGCGCGCGGCAAACTGATCTCGGATGAGGCTGTTCTGGATCGGGTGTTGGATCTGCTGAAAACTGGCGAAAAGTCGGTAACTTTTGCCGCCGTCTCGGCCGCCACCGGCCTTGCGCCGCCGACGTTGGTCCAGCGTTACGGCAGTTGCCCCGCGATGATCGCGATGGCACTGCGCTCTGCGTGGGATCGGCTCGACGCATCGGCCCAAACCGCCAGCAACATGCAAACCAACGGCAAGGGCGCGCAAGGACTGCTGAAGGCCCTGTCTGGCCCGATCGACATTCCCACGGTTCTGACCGCCAGTTTGCCCGACGAAACCTTGGCGGCGCGCGCAAAAGCGTGGCGCCACTTGGTAGAAAAGGCGCTTGCGGCCCGACTGGGTGATGGCGCGAAGGCCCAGGAATCCGCTGCCGTTCTGTTTGCAACCTGGCAAGGTCGGCTGCTGTGGGATGCGGCCGGCGGCAAGGGCTTTCGGCTGGGCGAGGCGTTAAAACGATTAACGTGATGCGTTTTCGATATAGGTTTTATAAAGCCATATCAAAATGATAGCGCCAAGGATGCCACCTACAAAGCCCGCCATCCATCCGGTCACCATAACAAGTGCGCGCAGCAAAAACCCACCAACTAGCGCACCTGCAACCCCGATCACGACCGTGTTGGGGCCATCCGCGTTCACCCGCATCGCGCGCGTCGCCAGAAATCCCGCCGCAGTGCCGACGATCAACAATAACACCAACCCCATGCGTGCCTCCTTCGCGGATGCTCTCTATATGGGCACGGGGGCCGCGGAAATGAAGGGCCGCATGTTTGATCACAAAGAAATTGCGACGGACCAAAGATGCGAACTTTAATTCACCTTTAGAACGGCACGGTTTTCAAAGCCTGTCGCACCCCTGAAAAACGCTTGGCCTTAGGGCAGAATCTCCGGCAATTTCAGGCCGTTCAAAATCTCATTCGGCTGCATCGGCCGCTTGCCTTCACGCTGCGCAAGGGTGATTTCGACCGCCCCATCCCCGCAGGCAACAACAAAGCCACGCAGCACGCGACCGGGCGCACCCGCACCTTCGGCAAGGCGCGAGCGCAGCAGCTTCACCCGTTCACCATTCACATCACACCAAGCACCGGGAAACGGCGAAAGCCCACGGATCAACCGATCAACCTCTGCCGCCGGTTTGGTCCAATCAACCCGCGCTTCGGCCTTGTCGATCTTGGCGGCATAGGTCACGCCAAGGCTGTCTTGCGCCACCGCAGGCAGCGGCAAACGATCCAGCGCAGCGCAGACCAACGCGGCCCCCATCGCCGAAAGCCGATCATGCAGTTCGGCCGTAGTTTCTTCAACGCCAATCCTGGTCGCCTCGCGCAGCAAAACCGGCCCGGTATCAAGCCCAGCCTCCATCTGCATGATGCAGACGCCGGTTTCGGCATCGCCCGCCATAATAGCCCGATGAATCGGCGCCGCGCCGCGCCATCTTGGCAGCAGCGAGGCGTGGATATTCAGGCAGCCAAGCCGTGGCGCATCCAGCACAGCCTGCGGCAAAATCAGACCATAGGCGACAACCACCGCAATGTCGGCGCCAAGCGCTGCAAACTCTTGCTGCGCGTCAATGCTGCGCAGCGAAATCGGGTGGCGCACCGGCAGCCCCAAGGCTTCGGCGCGCGCCTGCACAGGGCTGGGCCGGCTTGCCTTACCACGGCCAGCCGGGCGGGGTGGTTGGCAATATACTGCAAGAACTTCATGGTGTTGCACCAAAGCGTCCAGCACCGGAACCGAGAAATCCGGCGTACCCATGAAGATGATTTTCATTGCCGCTTCCGCAGTTTTTCGGCCTTCGACAGCAGCATTTTCCGCTTCAACGCCGACAGGTTGTCAAAATACATCTTGCCCGCCAGATGGTCGATCTGATGCTGAACAGAGGTCGCCCACAGGTTCACAAAATCGCGCTCTTCAGTCGCGCCAGCGGCATTCATAAACCGCACGGTGACCGCGCGCGGCCGCCGCACCACCGCCGAAACCCCCGGCAGGTTTGGTGACGCTTCTTCGTGTTCGCGAAACTGCCCCGAGGCATGCAGAACTTCGGGGTTGGCCATCAAAATCGCCTGCCCGCGTTCGTCGGAACAATCCACCACGGCCAACCGCAGCGGCACGCCGATCTGCACCGCCGCAAGGCCATAGCCCGGCATCGCGTCCATCGTGTCAACCATATCGGCCCAGATCGACCGGACCTCATCCGTAATGGCATCAACCGATGCAGCCGGCGTTTTAAGGCACGGATGCGGGTAGGGCAGGCAAAGACGCACAGTCATAGCAGGGCCTTTTCGGCAGTGGTACGCGCGGCCGGATCAAGGTGATCCAACGTCAACACACCGTTCAAATGATCGTATTCATGCTGAATGCAAATCGCGGCAAAGCCTGTGAACGTTTGTTCATGAAACGCCATCTGCACATCTTGCCAGCGCAGCTTCACCGATGTTGCCCGCGAAATATCCAGCGTAATCTCTGGCAAAGACAGGCAGCCTTCGGGCCCAACCGCGGTTTCATCCGACCGCCACAGGATTTCCGGGTTAGCAAACACCTGCGGCGCAGGCGTGCCAGATTTCCATGTCGCGTCCATTACAAACAGCCGCGTCAGACTGCCAATTTGCGGCGCCGCAAGGCCACGGCCTTGGGCGGCATACATGGTGTCCAACATATCCGCTGCCAAAGCCGCCACGTCCGCAACGATTGCCGAACAAACAGTCGTTAACCGCTTATCCGGCCAACGCAGAATCGGCAGCACCGCCATCAGCTGCGCGCCCGTTCACGCTTCAGCTTTTCCATCTTGCGGGTGATCATCTGCCGCTTCAGCGGGCCAAGATAGTCGATGAACAGCTTGCCGTCCAAATGGTCGATTTCGTGCTGCACGCAGGTGGCC
>JAHEDL010000089.1 GCA_024641255.1 Pseudorhodobacter sp. | reverse complement strand
ATGTTCACGCCAAGCCGTTGTTTTTTCATGTTACCCCCCTTGGTGTCGCCGTCAGGGCGCACCCGGTCCGTCATTTTCTTCGGCGTCGGTTTCCGCCACATCGCCCCGATGCCGCAACCGCGCGGCGGCCTCGGCCAGATGGGCGCGCAACTTGCGCCGACGTTCCTTACGCTCGTCCGCCTTCGCGTCGCGCGCTTTTTGATAGGTCTTAACGATTGGGATCGTGACGTAATAGCCAACCAACGACAAGATAATGCCGGGTATCAGCGCCCCGATGAAATACGGCACATAAATGTCGTGCCAAAACCGCACCAAGCCGCCCCAATGCATCGTCTCATCATTGAAGATCGCCATAAAGTTGCGCCACAGGTCTGCACCCGCATGGCCAAACGCTTGCGCGATGCCTTCGGCAGACAGCGGCGCCTGCACCCCCATGATCCAATGCCCCAAGGTCATTGCAAACACCGCAAAGAACGGTGTGGTCAGCGGGTTGGTGTTGAAGGTGCCCAGCAGCGCCGCCAGCACGTTGCCGCGCATCAACCGCGCCGCAGCCCAAGCCGCAACAAACTGCAATCCCGGCAGCGGCAGAAAGCCAATCAAAGACCCGGCAAAGATACCGCGCGCAATCCGGTGCGGTTCATCCGGCAAACGGCTCATCCTGTGAATCACATAGCGCGTGGCGCGACGAAACCCACCCCGAGGGTAGACCATTTCGCGCAACCAAGCGCCCCAGCCCAATGGTTCCCGACGTTTGAAGACCACTTTGGCCTTGTCCTTCCTGCCCCTGATCCGGTCAGGGCTTCTTCGTCATATCCCGGTGACGCGACACTTGTGCGACATCGGTTTCGGCCTCTAGCGCGGTCATCACCATGTGCAAGTGTTCGACATCACGCAAGTCCACGTCAATGATAAGTCTGTAAAAATCGGGTTTGCGTTCTGTAAAGCGCAGGTCGGATATGTTGGCTTTCTGCTCGCCAATCAAGGTGCAGATCCGGCCCAGAACGCCTGCATCGTTGGAAATTGCGACATCCAACGAAACCGTGTTCACCGCCGCGTGGCGGCCCGAATGCCAATGCAGGTCAACCCAACGATTCGGCTGCTCTTCAAATTCTTCCAACGCCGGGCAATCAATGGCGTGAATGATCACGCCCTGACCGCGATAGGTGATGCCAACAATGCGTTCGCCCGGCAGCGGCTGACAGCAGGGCGCCCGGCGGAAGGTCTGATCATCGGTCAAGCCAACGACCGCACGGGTGCTTTCCACCTCGTCCGCCGCCGACATCGACAGTTCGGGATACAGCGTTTCCACCACTTTGCGCGCGGTCAATTCAGCAGAGCCCAAAGCCGCCAGCAGATCGGTTTCGTCGGAAAACCCAAGCATCTTGGCAGCAGTGCGCAGCGCCTTGTCGGTGGCTTTCTTGCCAACATGTTCGAACGACGCACGGGCCAATTCCTGCCCCAGCCGCACAAAACGGCCGCGATCTTCTTCGCGCAAAGACCGGCGGATCGCCGCTTTGGCGCGGCCCGTCGTTACAATATCAATCCACGACGCCTGCGGCCGCTGCCCCTCGGCGGTGATGATTTCAACCGATTGGCCATTCTTCAACCGCGTCCACAGCGGCACGCGGATGCCGTCAACCTTGGCCGACACGCAAGAATTGCCGATGCGAGTGTGGATGGAATAGGCGTAATCCAACGGCGTCGCACCGCGCGGCAGCTGCACCACATCGCCCTTGGGGGTAAAGCAGAACACCTGATCGGAATACATTTCCAATTTGACGTTCTCAAGAAACTCGTCGTGATCGCCTTCGTCCAGACGTTCGGTCATCGACGAGATCCACTTGGCCGGATCAACCGCAAACGGGTTCTTGGCGCGCACGCCTTCACGATAAGACCAATGCGCCGCCACGCCGGCTTCGGCAACTTCGTGCATTTCGCGGGTGCGGATCTGCACCTCGACCCGCTTGCCATCGCGGCCCGAAACCGTGGTGTGGATCGACCGATAGCCGTTCGATTTCGGCTGGCTCAGATAATCCTTGAACCGCCCCGGCACCGCGCGCCAGCGTTGGTGGATCACCCCCAAAATGCGGTAACAATCGGCAACCGACCCGCAGATCACCCGAAAGCCATAGATGTCGGACAGCCGCGAAAACGCCAGATCCTTTTCCTGCATCTTGCGCCAGATCGAATAGGGCTTCTTCGCGCGGCCATAAACGTCGGCCTCGATATTCACCTTTTCCAATTCAGACCGCAGATCAGCAGTGATCTGATGCACCACATCGCCGGATTCGCGCTGCAGCGTCAGAAACCGCCGAATGATCGAATTGCGGGCATCGGGGTTCAACACGCGGAAAGACAGGTCTTCCAGCTCTTCGCGCATCCACTGCATCCCCATGCGACCAGCAAGCGGCGCATAGATTTCCATGGTTTCGCGGGCCTTCTGCGCCTGCTTTTCCGGCTTCATCGACTTGATCGTCCGCATATTGTGCAGACGGTCCGCCAGCTTCACCAGAATCACCCGCAGGTCTTTCGACATCGCCATGAACAGCTTGCGGAAGTTTTCCGCCTGCTGCGATTCGGTGTTCGACAATTGCAGGTTGGTCAGCTTGGTAACGCCATCAACCAGTTCCGCCACCTCTTCGCCGAACAGCTTTGCAACTTCGGCATAGGTGGATTTGGTGTCTTCGATGGTGTCATGCAGCAGCGCCGTAACGATGGTGGCATCGTCCAGCTGCTGTTCGGTCAGAATCGCGGCAACCGCGACCGGATGGGTGAAATACGCCTCGCCCGATTTGCGAAACTGCCCGTCGTGCATCGAATTGCCATAGGCATAGGCCCGACGGATCAGGTCGGCATTGCAACGCGGGTTGTAGTTCTTAACAAGGGCGATGAGGTCTTCAACGTCAATCATCACCGCCCCACAAGGCCCCGTCTGGGCTTAAAGCTCGCCTTGCGCTTCCATCAGCGCGCGCAGAAGCTTTTCTTCCGACATATCGTCTTGCATCGGACGATCAATCTCGCCCGACATAAGCAATGCCATCTGATCTTCTTCCGGTTCATCCACCTCGATCTGGGTCTGGTGGCTTTCGATCATCCGCTCACGCAGGCCATCGGCCAGCTGAGTCTCTTCCGCGATTTCGCGCAAGGCGACGACCGGGTTCTTGTCATTGTCGCGATCGACAGTCGGCGCAGCGCCAGACTGAATCTCACGCGCACGATGCGCCGCAAGCATAACCAGTTCGAACCGGTTCGGAACCTTGTCAACGCAATCTTCAACCGTCACGCGGGCCATGAAAGACTCCAGTAGGGATGGGGGCTTTTGAAGACGCCTATTTAGGCGCGATGCCCGACCTTGACAAGCGCATAATCAATCAGATGCCGCAGAGCCGCCGATTGCCACAACCTCGGCCCGGTCTTGCGCCGGAATCGCCGCCAACATTTGCGCCACCGTCAGCCCGGAAACCGGATGCCGCCACGCCGGCGCCACATCAGCCAAAGGCACCAGAACAAAGGCGCGGTCGGCAATACGGGGATGGGGCAATATCAACTGATCAGGTGCCGCTTGCCGCTGCAACGCCGGATCAAGGTCGCGCCAATGCAGATAGGTGGCAAGATCGGGAAGCACAGCGTCGCCAATGGCCAACAAATCAACATCCAGCGTCCGCATTCCCCAACGCTGGTCCCGTTGACGACCAAACTTCGCTTCGACCTGATGCAAACAGGCCAGAACATCCGCCGCCGTCATCCCCGAACGCAACGTCACAACCGCCGCCGCGTTCACATAATCCGGCCCCGCGCCCGCCGGAAAGCAGGGCGTTTTATAAAGCTTGCTCAAGGCCACCACAGGCAGGCCCGCCACCGCAAGTTCCGCCACCGCCGCAAGAATAACTTCTGCGGGACCCATATTGCCAAAGTGTAAGTTCGCCCCAAATGCAACCATAGCTTGCATTTCCGTTGGCATTGCAGGCGTTAAGCTTTCGTATAGACTGGCTTGCTTGGACATTTATCGCGCTGTTAATCATGATTGTTCTCCGCGAAAAGCCCTACATCATGTCGCTCACTCACGGAAGCTGGATCGGGGAACAGATTTTTCGAGGGGAAAATAATGTTTTACAAGGACGAACGGCTAGCGCTGTTCATTGATGGGTCCAACCTCTACGCAGCCGCAAAGGCGCTGGGGTTCGACATCGACTACAAGCTTCTCCGTCAAGAGTTCATGCGCCGCGGAAAACTGCTGCGTGCGTTCTATTACACGGCCTTGTTGGAAAACGACGAATATTCGCCGATCCGCCCGCTGGTGGATTGGTTGCACTACAACGGCTTCACCATGGTGACAAAGCCGGCCAAGGAATATACCGACAGCCAGGGCCGCCGTAAGGTCAAAGGCAACATGGATATCGAACTGACCGTCGATGCCATGGAGCTTGCGCCGCGCGTTGACCATGTGGTGATCTTCTCTGGCGACGGTGACTTCCGCCCGCTGGTGGAAAGCCTGCAACGTCAAGGCGTTCGGGTTTCGGTGGTTTCGACCATCCGCAGCCAGCCGCCGATGATTGCCGATGAACTGCGCCGTCAAGCCGACAACTTCATCGAGTTGGATGAGCTGCGCGACGTTATCGGTCGCCCCCCGCGCGAACCGCGGCTAGAGCGTGAAGATATGGCTGTCGAGGTCAAGTAACCTCGGCACCCTTCCTGCAAAAGCCGGGGCAAACGCCTCGGCTTTTGCATTTCTGCCCCCTAGGCTTTGCGCACCGCCGCATAACTTTGTCACCTGATCTGGACGGCGCAGGTTTCGCGGCTTAGGTCTGTGCCAAACGAAGGTATGCCAATGACCAAACCGCCGCTGACCCTGTACCTTGCCGCCCCGCGCGGCTTTTGCGCTGGCGTTGACCGCGCCATCAAGATCGTCGAACTGGCGATCGAAAAATGGGGCGCGCCGGTCTATGTCCGCCACGAAATCGTGCATAACAAATTCGTGGTCGATGGCCTGCGGGCCAAAGGCGCGGTGTTTGTCGAAGAGCTTGATGACTGCCCCGTCGACCGCCCGGTGATTTTTTCGGCGCATGGCGTGCCAAAATCGGTGCCCGCCGCCGCCGAAGCGCGCATGATGATTGCCGTCGATGCCACCTGCCCGCTGGTGACCAAGGTGCATAACGAAGCCCAGCGACACTCCGAAGCGGGCCTGCAAATGGTGATGATCGGCCACGCCGGGCACCCCGAAACCGTTGGCACCATGGGCCAACTGCCGGAAGGCGAGGTTTTGTT
>JAHEDL010000087.1 GCA_024641255.1 Pseudorhodobacter sp. | reverse complement strand
GATGCAATCCGTGCCGCGCTGCTCAAACCGATCGCGATTTTGGCAAGCAGATCCGGGGCGAGATCCTTGACGATGGCCCCGGTCATGTCGTCCGGGCCGGCAACCTCGTCATGCAGTTCGAGATAGCGCCGTGCCAAAGATTTCAGAGCGATGCGGTAGGCTTCCTCGACATGACGATAAGCTGTGAGAGCGGGGCGCCAATCACCGCACGATTGCTGATGACGTGGTCATGCTGGTCGATGCACTGGAAGATTTGGACTAGGTTGGCCATCAGGCTATTGGCTATGTCCGCCCATACGCCGCACTGCGATCCGCCGTATGGGATCAGCTGATTGCAATCCGCGAGACCAAGAAAGCCGATATCGGCCGCGATCTTGCCGCCCAAACGCGCCACTTCCGCCGTCGACACGACCGACCCAAGCAGACATATCTGCCACAGTGTTGTTTGGCGTGAACCGCTAATTCTTGTAAAAATACAGCGTAATATCGCCACCTAGGCTGCGATTATAGCTGGGCCTTTTGTCTTTCAAAAATTCAGCAACGCTGTCTTTGTAGGCTGGATGATCAGCCAGCATTTCCAACCAAACCAGATATTGGTCTTCCTGCGCAAACTCGGTATTTTGATCTGCGGTACCTGCATCTGCGGCTGCATGATCGGGCGACCTTAGAACCGCAAGGGAATAGCCGATAATTGTATCCAGACTGCGGTCCCCATCCGAAAGCTGATACAAATCATACCCTTGCAGTTTGGCAATTTGCGCGATCGTCACCAGATACATCGTTGCATAGACCTGATATTTCGCGGCATTGGCGCCACGGGCCATTTCAAGCCGCAACGCGCCATCGGCGTTGCTATCGGACAACGCAGAATACACTGCGCTTACTCCGATGCGGAACAACGCGTCATCCCGCGTCAGCACACCGATGATTTCGGCGTAAAGCGCGCGGCGATAGAAGTGGTTGTTGCAGCAACTGCCATCCGCCCCACCTTGGCGGGCCAGATGCATCTTGGCCACGGCGAAAAGCCAGTTTTCGATCGTCTTCTTTTCCGTATCCATTCCCGCAATGCTGTCACGCACCTGCATGTAAGACAGCGCCGCCGCCGTCAGCGATGATTCAATCTGGAACCAGGTTTGTATGCCCGAGGTTTCGGGGGTGAAATCCAGAAAGGCGCGTTGTTCGGCCCAATGCTGCAGCATCGTCAGCACACAGATACCGTGCCGATCATCGTTTGCCACCAAGGCACCGGCGGAAAGCTCATCAACGGTGTCCTCGAAGCCATGATAGATTGTGGCCGCTTGCCGCCACGCGGCGCGATCTTCGTAGAACTTCGGGGTAAACAGCGCACCAGAGATCACAGGCATCGCCATGGCAGCCGCGCAATTGGGTCCGGCGCGCAGGGCAGTGATGCGCTTGCGCAGCATGGCGTCTTGGGTTGTCGCCAGATACGCCCGCCGCGTCGGCACGTCGAACAGCGCCACGGTCGGATTGTTGACGTGATAGCCGGAAAGATCCAGCGCGCTGCGCTCTTGTGGTGTCATCGCCGCCGCGACGCCGCCAGCCAGAGCCAACGCCACTGACGCCAGCCGTAAGAACCCTTTGAGCTTTTTCATTTTTCGATAACCACCTTCGCGGGTGTCCCCGGTTGCAGATCTGTTGGCGGGGCAAGCAGGCGCAAGAACACGGTTACATCACCTTCCGTGCTTTCTTGCTGGCGCGGCAGGCCGATCCGTGGGTCAACCTGCGCATCATACCCCAGACTTTCCACCCGCGCCGCCAGCGGATCGGGCCGGTCAGCAAGGGTCACCTGCGCCTGCTGACCAATATGCACCGCATCGGCGAGATCGGGCGCAATCCGCGCCTCGATCAGCACATCTTGTGGTGCCGATTTCACCAAGGTCAGAATACGATCGCCCGGCGCAACCGGGCGGCCCGCCGCCACCGCCCAATAGACCCGGCACTGACATGGCGCATAGACGGTCAACGCCGTCTGTCGCAGTGCCAAGGCCTGAAGTTTGCTGACACTCAGATCCCGCGCCCTGCGGGCATCTTGCCGCGAGACCACGCCATAGCGACCATCCGCACCTAGCATCGGACGGGCCGCGGCTGTTTGCGGCAGATCGGCAAGCAACTGGTCAAAATAGGCAAGCGTCGCGGTTGCATCGCCGACATCGGCCGCCAACCTGTCGGAAGTGATGCGCAGCAGAAACTGATCCGGCAGAACCGACTGGCGTGCACGCAATGCGCTGTCGGCCACCGTTCCGTAGTCAGGGCTAACAATATCAATCCGCGCCGCACTGACCGCAGCGGTGGTGCTGCTTACCGTCGTCAGATCCGCATAGATGCCTTGGCCCAACAGCGCACCGCCAAGCGCAAGCCCAGCCAGACTGAACAACAGCACCAACCACGCAAGCCAACGCCCACGCACAGGCGCCGTTGCAAGCGGTGCCAGAGGTGTCGGCGCGTCTTGCCCCAGCGCCAGATCGTCGGCAGTGGGCATCAGGCCAATCAGCAAAATCCGGATCACCTGCGCCAGACTGGCCTGAGCCCGAGCTTCCATGTGGACAATCCGGTATCGGATCAAGCCCGCACTATCGGGTTCCGGCGCACAAGGCGCGGCAAGCATCTCGATGCCGAAATCAAAGCCTGCAAAGGCAAACAGCAACCGGATCGGGCGCGGAGCAACGTCGCGCCGCAATATCCAATCATCCTGCCGCAGCACCAGATAACCCAGCGACAGCTTGATGCCTTCCAGGCTATGGCCGTCATCGATGACCGTATAATCGACAGCAACCTCGACAAAATCACGCGGGTCACGCCGCGCGATCCGAAACGCCGGTGCAGCCACCGGATCAGAGGCATCCATCACATCTGTCCTTCCAACAGGCCCGAAACCCAGGCCGCTGCACAAATCAGACCGCCAAACGCCAGTGCGTGCAGCGCCGCGCCAGCAAGGTTTTCAACGCTGATCGTCGCGCCCTGACGAATGCCCTGTCGGGTCCAGCTTTGGCGATTTAGCCTGAATTGTAGATAAATTTTAAGGAATGAGCCCCAAATTTGGGTATAGGCCATCAAGAACGGCCAGGTCGGATCAAAGCGCCCCCACAACAAGCCTTCCAGCGCGCTGACGACAGTGCGCGTCACAGCCACCCAAGCCAGATAATACAACAAAAACAAAGGTGAAACCACAATTGAAAACAAGATTGCTGTGATCGGGCCAACCATTGCCGTCCACATCGACAACCGCTGATCAACCAGCGCCCACCACAAGAACCCGCCGCAGGTCTGCGGGCCCAACCGGATCGCCTTTTCATTTGCGCGCAACATGTTGCCAAACCAGCGAAACATCAGCCGCGATGTGCCGACCACAAAGCTGTCCCCTTGCGGCAGACCTTCAAAGCCCACCGCTTTGACATCGGGAATATAAAGCATCTTGCGCTGCCGTTTCAGCAGGTGAAACCAGATCGACTTGTCATCACCGCTTAGCAGCGGGATGCGGCCATAAAGCCAGTGATCAATATGATCATCCTCAACCGCCGCAATAAACGCCGGGTCGATGCTGTCGGCGGTGCGATACATTGAAAAACGTCCGGTCAGCACCAGAAGCCGCCCCGAAAGCGCCATCGACGCCATCAAGACGTGGCGCTGCGCATGGCGCAACCCATACCAATGCCGCGTCAGGCCATCGGTGTTCAGCACCGCGTCGTTGTTGCTGGTTATGGCACCAAGCGCCGGATCAGCCTGAAAGAACGGCACAGATTTGCGCAAGGCGTCAGGCTCCAGCACAATATCGCCATCCAGAAAAACTGTCAGCGCATTCGCCGGTGGCAGCTTTTGCGCAATACAGCGCAGGGCCATCGCCAAGGCAGACCGCTTGCCATCGCCGCGCTGAAACTGTGCAATGATTTCAATATTCTCCGTCTCGCCCAGCTCGGCGATCAGTTGCGCCAGAATGGCGCAATCGCGGTCAGAGGTGACTGCGGCCACAATGGTCGCGGGCACGCCAAGCGCAAGGCAATTGGCCGCCAGCGACCGATAGACTGCCCGAAACTGGGCTTCGGGTATGTTGAACGACGCCACCACGGCATAAATATGGCTGATCTTCGTCGCCTGCTTTGTCTGTCTGGCCCGCGCGGCCACCTGCGGGAACACCAGATGCAAGAACACCGCCGCGCGCAAAAAATGCAGCAGCGACCAGCCATAGCGCCAGGCCGCGATCAGACCAACCGTGTCCAGCAACCGGGTATGCGCCCCTTGGGCGTTGGTTCTGGTCAGCAACACCGCCGACCACACCACGATCAGGGCACTGGCGGCCCAGGTTGCTGCGTGGCGCACCGGATCGGCACTGCCACGAAAAACCGGCCAGCGCATCGTCAGAACTGCAACGTCGTGCTAAGCGCCAAATAGGGCGTGTCTTTGCCACGCGAGGTTTCGGTATTGAACGAATAGCCGGTGCGCAGCGTGACGCCCAACGCCCCCAGCTTCATTTCGGTCGCCATCACGCCAAGGCGCAAGGCATGATAGCCCTCGCGTCCTGCCACGGAAAGCTCTGGTCCGACCGTCACTGCGTCAAACCGGCTGCCGACCTGTACGGATGCCTGATACGCCTGCTCGATCGCTTCATAGCTCCAAGTCGTGTTCAGATAAACCGGCAAGGCCTTGCGCGCTTGCACCTGGCCCATCACTTTCAGCCCGGTATCATTTTTCAGACCGGCCGGCGTCGACATGCCATTCACTGCGCTCACGCCAGCAAACACGCGGACCTTCCAGCCGTTCGGCACAAACTGATAGCCCAGCATCACATCGCCCGAGGTCGAGGTTTCACCTGCGTCTGGGTTCCCAGCCCCAAGGTTGGCACGCAGCAAGATGCCTTCGGCCGCAAGATCATGGTTGGGCGCCATGACGTAAGACAACGATTGACTGGTACCGTTTTCACGTGCGCCCAGAAACAGCGTAACCTGCTGGCCTTTCGGTGTGGCGACAGCGGGGAAACTGGCAAGCGTTGCAATCAAGGCAACGGTACATTTCAGTGCTGGGAACAAACGTTTCATGCTTTATCCTTGCGTTCAGGCTCCCGTCTTCCCCCAACCGTGCGAAGGGATGCAAAGTACCAACAGCATAGCGCCCTTTCTCTTTCAGGGTATCGCGGAGCCTTGGCCCGTCTGCCGCACGACGTTGTCAGAGCGACCTGACTTTCGGCGCATTGCTGGCTTTTCCAGCCTTGGATATGAGCGAACCTTCGCTTTTTCGCGCCGTCAGGACCAGCCGCGAG
>JAHEDL010000081.1 GCA_024641255.1 Pseudorhodobacter sp. | reverse complement strand
TCGGTAAAGATATAGACCAGCATCGTCGCCATATCCGGCGCGATCATGCCGGAACCTTTGGCAATACCGGCGATCTTGATTTCGCCGCCCTCGCCCTGAATCGTCGCCGCAGCGCCTTTCGGGAAGGTGTCGGTGGTCATCATGGCGTGGGCCGCCATTTCGATGGCGTCCTCTTGCAGGCCCGCGACCAGATCGGGGATCTTGGCGGTGATGCGGTCATAGGGCAGCGGTTCGCCGATCACACCGGTTGACGACGAAAACACCCGGCTTGCCGGGATGCCCAGCGCCTGCGCGACACCACCGGTTACGGCGGCAACAGCCTCGTCCCCGACCTTGCCGGTGAAGGCGTTCGAGTTGCCAGAGTTCACCACGATGGCAGCGCCAGCATCGGCAGGCACCTTCATTGCCAGCTTGTCCTGACAATCGCGCACGCAGCCCGACCGCGTGGTTGAACGGGTGAACACACCCGCCATCGCGGTGCCGGGGGCCAGGCGCACCAACATCACGTCTTTGCGGTTGGCATAGCGCACGCCAGCCTCGACCGCAGAAAATTCGACCCCTGCGATGCGCGGCAGCGCAGGGAAGTTGGCGGGGGCCAGCGGAGAAACCGGTTTGGCCTTTTTGGCCGCCGGAGCCGCTTCGGTTTGAAGGGTTGCCGGTTGGTGACCCATAAGCGCCTTCATGTCTTTCCGAAGTGCCTTGGCCAATGCCTTCCAGTTTTTCTTCGCCATGTCTTGCCCCCGCGCCTAACTTTACTTGTCCAACAGAGTAACGTCACCCAGCAGCGCCGGGTCAATGGCCTCGCCGGGTTTTTCGATCTTGGCGGCGTCGGTCAGCGACTTGATATGCTCTTCAACCGCTTTTTGTTCGATGCCTTGCGCCAGTTCGTCCCGCAGATCATCCAGCGTCGGCTGTTTGGCGACACGGGTTTCGGAAACCAAAATCAGGTGCCAGCCGAAATCGGATTTGATCGGACCAGCAACCTTGCCCACTTCGGCGGCGACGACAGCATCTTCGAACGGCTTGACCATTGCGCCCAGACCAAACCAGCCCAGATCACCGCCCTGCGCGCCCGAACCAGTGTCGGTCGAGTTGGCTTTTGCCAGATCGGCAAAGTTTGCGCCTTCGTCCAACTGCTTTTTCAGCTCGTTGGCCTTTTCTTCGCTATCCACAAGGATATGGGCCGCGTGATATTCGGTCGACGGTTTGGCGTCTTTGAAACGGTCGTCATAGGCTTTTTGCAGCGCCTCGTCAGACACGGCGGCTTTCACGATCGGTGCCAAAGCGGTGTTGGACAGATACGACCGACGGTCGTTTTCCAACTGCAGCGTGTCTTTCTTGCTAAGCTTGTCGCCAACCGACTGTTCCAGCAGGGTTTGCTGCACCAATTGATCAAGAATACCTTTGAAAAGCACGTCCGGCGGCAGGGCTTTATACTGGTCCGGCAGGGCTTCGCGGGCGACGATCAGGTTGCCCAAGGTGATGTTGGTGCCGTTGACCACTGCCACGATGGTATCGGCCGTCGGTGCATCTTCGGCGAAGGCCGGAAAGGCCAGCCCTGCGGCAAGCACCGCCCCTGTCAAAAACCGCATCGCTTTTGCCATCTCACACTCTCCTGATCGTGTCGCGACCCCGCGCGACGTTGACTATAGCAGGGCTTCCCCTTACATCGCACGGGTCGCGTGTGACGGAAGGCCGCCCGGCCTTGATGGCCCTTCTATGGAAGGCTGGCGAGGCGGGCAAGCCACAGGCTCACACGATCCTGTTAGAACGGCCTGTTAGCAACGGCCAGGCGGAGAACACATGCTGGGTCTTGGAACGCTTGCGCGTAAAGTTTTTGGAACGCCGAATGACCGGATGGTCAAATCGGTGCGTCCGCTTGTGGCGAAAATCAACGCGCTAGAGCCGGAGTTTGCGGCGCTGTCGGATGACGGCATCAAAGCCAAGACCGCCGAATTCCAGAAGCGGATTCAGGAAGGCGGCGAAAGCCTTGATGGGCTGTTGCCCGAAGCCTTTGCCAACTGCCGCGAAGCCGCCAAGCGCGCGCTTGGTCTGCGCGCCTTTGATGTGCAGCTGATGGGCGGCATCTTTTTGCACCAAGGCAACATTGCCGAAATGCGCACCGGTGAAGGCAAGACCCTTGTGGCAACCTTTCCGGCCTATCTGAATGCCCTGACCGGCAAAGGCGTGCATGTGGTGACGGTGAACGATTACCTTGCCAAGCGCGACGCCGAATGGATGAGCAAGGTTTACGGCGCATTGGGGCTGACCACTGGTGTTGTGGTGCCCTATCAAGGCGACGCGGAAAAGAAAGAGGCCTATCGGGCCGACATCACCTATGCGACCAACAACGAGTTGGGCTTTGACTATCTGCGCGACAACATGAAGGGCAGCATCGAAGAGATGGCGCAACGCGGGCATTATTTTGCCATCGTTGACGAGGTCGACTCGATCCTGATCGACGAAGCGCGGACGCCGCTGATCATCTCTGGCCCGTCGCAGGACCGCAGCGATCTGTATCAGCGCGTTGACACGCTGATCCCGCTGCTGAACGAAAGCCATTACAAGCTGGACGAAAAGACCCGCAACGTCACCTATTCGGAAGACGGCAACGAGTTTATCGAACAGCAGTTGCACGCCGCTGGCATCTTGCCGGAAGGCCAATCGCTTTACGAACCCGAAAGCACGACCATCGTGCACCACGTCACGCAGGCTTTGCGCGCCCACAAGCTGTTCCAGCGCGATCAGCAATACATCGTGCGCGATGGCGAAGTCATGCTGATTGACGAATTCACCGGCCGGATGATGAAGGGGCGCCGCCTGTCGGACGGTCTGCATCAGGCGATTGAAGCGAAAGAGCATGTCGCGATCCAGCCGGAAAACGTGACGCTGGCTTCGGTGACGTTCCAGAACTACTTCCGGCTTTATGAAAAGCTGGGCGGCATGACCGGCACGGCTTCGACCGAAGCGGACGAATTCATGGAAATCTACAAGCTGGGCGTGGTCGAAGTGCCGACCAACCGTCCGGTGCAGCGCAAAGACGACCATGATCAGGTTTACCGGACCGCACGCGAAAAGTTCGAAGGCGTGGTCAAGACGATCAAAGAGGCGCATGCCACCGGGCAGCCGATTTTGGTCGGCACCACCTCGATCGAAAAGTCGGAAGTGCTTTCGGAAATGCTGAAGGCGGCGGGTATTCCGCACAACGTGCTGAACGCGCGTCAGCACGAGCAAGAAGCGCAGATCGTGGCGGACGCGGGCAAGTTGGGCGCGGTGACCATCGCCACCAACATGGCCGGTCGCGGCACCGACATCAAATTGGGCGGCAACGTCGAATTCAAGGTGATGGAGGCGATCACCGCCGACCCGCATCTGCACCCCGACGAAGTGCGCGCCCGTGTCGAAGCCGACCATGCCGCCGACGAAGAGGCTGTGAAGGCCGCCGGTGGTCTGTTCGTTCTGGCAACAGAGCGTCACGAATCCCGCCGCATCGACAACCAGCTGCGCGGCCGTTCGGGCCGTCAGGGCGACCCGGGCCGTTCCAGCTTCTTCCTGTCGTTGGAAGACGATCTGATGCGGATTTTCGGATCGGAACGGCTGGATTCGGTGCTGTCGAAGCTGGGCATGAAAGAAGGCGAAGCGATTGTTCACCCGTGGGTCAACAAATCGTTGGAGCGCGCGCAGGCCAAGGTCGAAGGCCGCAACTTTGACATCCGCAAGCAATTGCTGAAGTTCGATGACGTGATGAACGACCAGCGCAAGGCGATTTTCGGCCAGCGTATGGAAGTGATGCAGGCCGAAGACCTGGGCGAGATCGTGATGGATATGCGCCATCAGGTTGCCGAAGATCTGGTCGATTTCTACCTGCCGCCGAAATCCTATGCCGACAAGTGGGATGTCGCCGGGCTGCACGATGCCTTGTTGGAAAAGATGGGGCTGGACCTGCCAATCATCACTTGGGCGGCCGAAGAAGGCACTGACCAAGACACCATCCGTGAACGGGTGATCGCGGCAAGTGATGCGTTCATGGACGAAAAGCTGCAAGCTTTCGGCCCGGAAACCATGCGCAACATCGAAAAGCAGTTGTTGTTGCAGACCATCGACGGCAAGTGGCGCGAACACCTGCTGCGGCTGGAACATCTGCGGTCGGTTGTTGGCTTCCGCGGTTATGCGCAGCGCGACCCGCTGAACGAATACAAGACCGAGTCGTTCACGCTGTTTGAATCGATGCTGAATTCGCTGCGGCAGGACGTGACCGAAAAGCTGGCGCAGATCCGTCCGATTTCGGCGGAAGAACAACAACAGTTGATGGCGCAGTTCGTAGCGCAACAGCAGGCCGCGCAAGCCCGCGTTGCGGCACCGGCTCCGGTTCCTGCACCCGAAGCGCCCAGCGCCGAAGCTGCCGCGCCCGTCGTTGCCGCCCCCGCTGCATTGGCCGGTTTTGTTGCGACAGACCCCGCAACCTGGGGAGACCCATCGCGCAACGACCCCTGCCCCTGCGGTTCGGGCGAAAAGTTCAAACACTGCCACGGCAAGATTGTTTGATCCAAGAAAATCAGGGGGTGGGATTTCGGTCCTGCCCCCTTTTTCATTCCATATGCAGCAGATGTTAATCAACGATTTCGGCGGACTGCTTGCGCCCCAGTAGCTTTGCTGGATACGATGTTTCGAATTTGAAATCGGATCCATAAATGTCGCGTTATTATTCAGCCTATAATTTGACTGTCGCCAGCGACATCGCGATGCCGGAACTGACCACCGTTCAGCCAGTTTCCGATCTGACTTCGGATGTGACGGTTCGCATCGGCGCATTGCCGGAAAAACCGTCAGACGATCTTGAACAGATAGGGCCGTTTCGCTGGGCCAACCAGACGGCGTATTGGCTGGAAATTCCCCAGGTGGCGCGGATTTTGGTGCAGAACGGCAGCGACATTCTTGTCGACCCGGCAGCTGACGTTGACGAAGCCAGCCTGCGCGCCTTTGTGCTGGGGCCAAGCTTTGGCGCGATCTTGCATCAGCGCAACCTGCTTGTGATGCACGGCAATACCATTCGGCTTGGCGATAAATGCATTATTTGCGTTGGTCCATCGGGTGCAGGCAAATCGACGCTTTCGGCGGGGTTTCAGCGCCGCGGCTATCAGGTTTTGGCCGATGATGTGGTGCCGATTACCGCCGAAGGGCTGGCGCTGCCGGGGTTTCCGCGCATCAAGCTGTGGCAAGAAACAGCGGATCAGCTAGAGATTGACACCAGCCCGCTGCAACGTATCCGGCCGCAGTTGTTCAAATATAACGTGCCAGTCACCGATGCCT
>JAHEDL010000080.1 GCA_024641255.1 Pseudorhodobacter sp. | reverse complement strand
CCAGCCGCTTTTGCAGCACGGTGACCACCGCGAACAGCAACATGCCGACCACGGGCAGGGCGTAGGCCATGAACGGGGCGGTGCCCAAGCTTAGGCTGTCGGCCGAAACCAGCACGACGCCGCCAACGCCGATGGCGGTGCCAAGCCATTGCCTTGGTGTCAGGCGTTGCTTCAATACCGGTTGCGACAGGGCTGCGATGGCCAGTGGCACCAGATCGGCGATCAGCGCGACCAGACCGGTTGGCACCCGTTGGCCGATCGCCAGCGCGAAGCCCGCAAGATACAAGAACATGCCAAGGGTTCCGAACAGCATTTGTTCGGCCAGGGCCCGGCGGGTGATGCGTGGCCCGATGAACAGGGTGAACGGCAACAACAAGGCGCCCGACATCAGGGTGCGCCAGAACAGCACAAGCAGAACCGAGGCATGTTCGCTGGCATAGCGGATGCCGACGAAGCCAGAGCTCCAGCTGACCACCAAGGCGGTGGCTAGCACCGGCCACAGCAGAGGATGGCGGCTGCGGGGCAGGGCGGAGCTTGGTTGGGCTTGCATGGTGATTCCGAACTAGTCTTTCAGCAGAATGGCCGGATTTGACGGGCGCTTGCGGAGCCTCCCGACCTGTTGGGCGGGTTCTGCGACGTTGGCGCGCGGTATCATCGGTTTCGCGGCGGTTGGCAACGGCTCGCACCATGCCGCGGCGTGTGCGGTCTTGCGACCGGCGGTGCTTGGTGGTGGCCGATTTGCCCGGCGCTGCGGAAGCTGCTTGATTGCGGCGCTTGGGGCGGGGAATATGGCGGCATGACCGCATCCCATCTCCCCGCCGTTGCCCCCCGTTTGCGTTTGCGCCTGTTGTTTGGCGATGACGCCATGCTTGGCCCCGGCAAGGCCGAATTGCTGGAGCGGATCCGCGACACCGGGTCGATCTCGGCGGCGGGGCGGCAGATGAGCATGAGTTACAAGCGGGCGTGGATGCTGGTCGAGGAAATGAACGCGGCGTTCAATGGGCCGGTGGTGTCCAGCTCACGCGGCGGCACCGGTGGCGGCGGGGCGCAGTTGACCGAGGTGGGGCAGGAGATTTTGCGACGATACCGGGCTGTTGAAGCGGTGGCGGCGCAGGCGGCGGCGGACCACATTGCCGCGCTGCAAGGCCTGCTGCGCGTGGATGTGCCTCGCGATATTTCTGACAGGAAATAACGCTTGCAGCGCCGCAGTGAAGTGGTGTTATGTTTCTGAAAACATAACGATGGAGAAGCCATGTTTACCTTGCCTTGTTTGCACCGTCCGGGCTTGGCCGCAGTTGTGGCGTTGTCGCTTGCGCTGCCGCAGCAGGCCAGCGCCGAAGAGGTGGTGGTTTTCGCCGCGGCGTCGCTGAAAAATGCGCTGGATGCCGTGGCGGCGGATTATGAGGCGGCCAGTGGCAACACCGTGGTGATTTCTTATGCCGGGTCAAATGCGCTGGCCAAACAGATCATCGAAGGCGCGCCTGCGGATATTTTCGTCTCGGCGGCGATGAATTGGATGGACGAGGTGGAAAAAGCCGGTTTGGTGGTAGAAGGCAGCCGCCACGATCTGCTGGGCAATACGCTGGTTCTGGTGGCGCATGGCAAGGGCGCCAGCCCTGTCGAGATCACGCAAGGCTTTGATCTGAAGGCGTTGCTGGGCGATGGAAAGTTGGCGATGGGGATGGTCGATTCGGTTCCGGCAGGCCAATATGGCAAGGCGGCGCTAGAGGCGCTCGGGGTTTGGGCGGCGGTTGAACCGTCGGTCGCGCAGGCGGAAAATGTGCGGGCAGCGCTGGCGTTGGTGGAATCAGGCGAGGCCCCGCTTGGCATTGTTTATGGATCAGACGCGGTTTCGGATGACAAGGTGAGCGTGGTTGCCACCTTTCCGGACGATAGCCACAAGCCAATCGTCTATCCGGCGGCGTTGTTAACCTCTGCTGTGGATGCGGCCGACACCGAATTTCTTGCGGCGCTGCAGTCTGACGCGGCGGATGCTAAGTTCAAGGCGCAAGGGTTTCAGGTTTTGCCCTGAGCGCAGTGCTGCCGGGATTAGCGTGTCTTGATAAATCGGTTCAACGGGTGCAAAGCTGCGCGCTTGGCCGACGGGGCAAATTTCCGGTAATTGAACAACAGGGGTGGCGAAGCGGTGACGCTTTGCCAATTGCTATGGCAGCGGGCGGACACGCGAAATTTGTTGAAGGCAATCTGTTTCGGCACATCACGGTGATGTCGCTGACATCGTCGGTCGGGTTGATGGCGATCTTTGCGGTTGACCTGATCAACATGATCTTCATTTCGATGCTGAAGCAGGAAGATATCACGGCGGCGGTGGGCTATGCTGGCGCGATCCTGTTTTTCACAACGTCGTTCGGCATTGGCTTGTCGATTGCGGTTTCGGCGCTGGTGGCGCGGGCGGTGGGGCAGCGTAACCCGGAAATGGCGCGGGAAAAGGCGACCAACGGGCTGATCCTTGGGATTGGCTTTGGCATCGTGTTTTCGGCGATTGTCTGGCTGTTTTTGCCGCAGATCGTCAGCCTGTTGGGGGCGACTGGCGCGACCCATGCCTTGACGGTGCATTTCCTGCGCATCGTTACCCCGGCGCAACCGTTCTTGATGGTGGGGATGATTGGCGGCGCGATCTTGCGCAGCCATGGCGATGCCAAGCGCGCGATGGCGGCAACGCTGTGGGGGGCTGTGGCGAATGCGGCCTTGGACCCGATCTTGATTTTCGGGCTGCATCTGGATCTGACCGGGGCGGCGATTGCATCGGTTGTGTCGCGGGTGGTGATTGCGGGCGTATCGCTGCTGCCGATCATCAAGCATCATGGTGGCTTTGACCGCCCGACGGTGGCGGGCCTGCAGGCCGATTTGCGGCCGGTTTATGCCATTGCTGGCCCCGCGATCTTGACGCAGGTGGCGACGCCGGTGGGGCAGGCGATTGTGACGCGGATGGTGTCTGGCTACGGCGAGGCAGCGGTGGCTGGCATGGCGATTGTGGGGCGGCTGACGCCGGTAGCGCTGGGGGTGATTTTCGCGCTGTCGGGGGCGATTGGCCCGATCATCGGCCAGAACTATGGCGCCGGGCGTATGGATCGGGTGCGGCGGGCGTTTCTGGATGGCTTGCTGTTCACCGGCTTGGTTATTGCGGCAGTTACGCTGATTTTGTTCGTGCTGCGTGCGCCGATTGCCGATCTGTTTCATGCCGAAGGTGTTACGCGGGATATTGTGTATCTGTTTTGCGGCCCGCTGTGCCTGTTGTTTTTCTTTAACGGCGCAATTTTTATCGCCAATGCCGCCTGCAACAATCTGGGAAAGCCGTTGGTGTCGACGGTGATCAACTGGGGCCGGCATACGATTGGCACGGTGCCATTTGCATGGTGGTTGGGCCTTAGCTGGGGCGCGCAGGGGGTGTTGGTGGGCCAAGCTGCCGGTGGTGTGCTGTTTGGCGTGTTGGCGGCGTGGCTGGCGTTGCGGATGATCGACGCGGCGGCGGTGCGCGCCTAGTTTCGGCATACTGTCGTATTCTTTTCACTTGCCAGAGGCGCGGTGGCTGGGCTAGCTTTCGGGCGTCAGGATCGGGAGAATCCAGTTAGGAAACTTCTGGTGCCGAAGGAGCAACCGCCCCGGTAAACTCTCAGGCTCAAGGACCGTTCTGGCTACAGACTCTGGAGAGTGGTGCGTCTGCACCCGCCGAAGGGATAACGATCTCAGGCGCCCGGTATGGGTAGGGACAGAGGGGGCATCGTGGGGTGGGGATTGGCCCGCCTGATCGGTGCCGGTATGAATTTCCGGCAGATAAATGGGAGAGCGGCTTTGGCCGATGATCTGCTGCGATTGGGTCTGCATGACCTGCACGTGGCCTTGGGGGGCAAAATGGTGCCCTTTGCAGGCTACGAAATGCCGGTGCAATATCCGGCTGGCGTGATGAAAGAACATCTGCACACGCGCACAGCCGCAGGGCTGTTTGATGTCAGCCATATGGGGCAGGTGATCTTGCGCCCGAAAGCCAGCTATGAAGCGGTGGCGCTGGCGTTCGAAGCGTTGATGCCGGTGGATGTGCTGGGGCTGGCGCAGGGACGGCAGCGCTATGGCATGTTTACCAATGAAACCGGCGGGATACTGGATGATCTGATGTTCGCCAACCGGGGCGACCATATTTTCGTGGTGGTCAACGCGGCCTGCAAAACGGCGGATATCGCGCATATGACGGCGCATCTTTCGGCCGTGGCAGAGGTGGTTGCTGTGACGGATCGCGGGCTGTTGGCCTTGCAAGGCCCGCAGGCAGAGGCCGCCTTGGCGCGTCTGGTGCCCGGTGTCGCTGCGATGCGGTTTATGGATGTGGCGGTGCTGCCGTGGGGCGGGGTTGATCTGTGGATCTCGCGGTCGGGCTATACCGGCGAGGATGGCTTTGAAATTTCGGTGCCAAATGCGCAAGCCGAAGCTTTGGCGCGGGCGCTGCTGGATCAACCCGAGGTGATGCCGATCGGCCTTGGTGCGCGCGACAGCCTGCGGTTGGAAGCCGGGCTTTGCCTTTATGGCCACGACATTGATACCACCACCAGCCCCGTCGAGGCGGGCTTGGTCTGGGCCATTCAAAAAGCTCGCAAGGCGGGTGGCGCTCGGGCAGGTGGCTTCCCCGGAGCAGAGCGGATTTTGCACGAATTGGCGCATGGTCCGGCGCGGCTTCGCGTTGGTTTGCGCCCCGAAGGCCGGGCGCCGATGCGCGAACATACCGACCTTTATGCCGCTGATGCGACCCCGGTTGGCCAAGTGACTTCGGGCGGTTTCGGCCCAAGCCAAGAGGCCCCGATTGCCATGGGATATGTTGCCACCGCCTATGCTGCCACCGGCACCCGGCTTGAAGGCGAGGTGCGCGGCAAACGGCTGCCGTTGACCGTGGCCGATATGCCTTTCCAACCCACAACCTACAAACGCTGAGGACTGATCATGAAGTACACCAAAGAACACGAATGGCTGCGCGTCGAAGGCGATCTGGTTGTGGTGGGGATCACCGAACATGCCGCGACGGCACTGGGCGACGTGGTTTTTGTGGAACTGCCCGAGGTGGAAACTGTTGTCGCCGAGGGTGACGAAGTTTGCGTGATCGAAAGCGTGAAAGCCGCGTCGGACATTCTGGCACCGGTCGACGGCGAGATTGTCGCGGTGAACGAAAAACTGGTGGATAACCCCAGCCTGGTTAACGAAGACCCGCTGGGCGCGGCTTGGTTCTTCAAGATGAAGATTGATGATCTGTCGGTGCTTGATGAGCTGATGGACGAAGACGAATACAACGACTTGATCGGCTAATTGC
>JAHEDL010000076.1 GCA_024641255.1 Pseudorhodobacter sp. | reverse complement strand
CCGCCGGGTGCCGCCATGCCGTTCAAGACCCTTCCTGTCCCGAAAAAAACGCCGCCGCAGACAGCGCCGCGCCACGGGCTTTTGGCTGGCACCAGGGTAATGACACTGGACGGCGCGTTGCCGGTTGAATTCCTGACCGTATCAGACCGCATTGTCACCCGCCTTGGTGCCCGCCGCCTGCTGCAAATTGATGTCAGCCTTGTGCAAAACGCCCGCGTTATCTGCATCTCGCAAGACACGCTGGGGGTCGACCGGCCCACCGAAGATTTGGTCGTCGCCCCCGATCAGCCGATCTTTATCTCTGACTGGCGCGCGAAGGCGCTTTACGGCACCGCCACCGCGCTGGCTCCTGCCGCGCGTTTGGTGGATGGCGAATATATCCGCGCCGAAACCCGGCCACAGGCCCGCTTTTTCACCCTGCGCTTTGCCGATGATGTGGTGATCTACGCCGACGGCGTTGAACTTGCCTGCGATGCGCGGCCCATCCCCGCCTAAGCCCCCAAACGTCGCAGCACCTTTGGCAGCTCTTCCGGCAGATCTTCTGAAATCAACCCGGGCCCAAAGCTGCGCGCACATTCCACATGAAGCCAAGCCCCGGCGCAGGCCGCCTCAAACGGCGCCAATCCACGCGCCAGCAGGCCCGCAATAAATCCCGCCAAGACATCGCCAGCGCCCGCCGTCGCCAGCCAAGGTGCCACGCGATCATAAGCCGCCGAATTAAGGCAGCACCGGCCATCAGGGGCCGCAATCACCGTATCTGCGCCTTTTAGCAGCACCACGCAGCCCGCCCGCTGTGCTGCCGCGCGGGCTGCATCCACCTTTGAATAGGCCGGTCCGGCGGTGGCAACCTCTGCCAACCGCGCCGCCAAATCCGGAAACAGCCGCGCAAATTCGCCCCCATGCGGCGTCAGCACACAACCGCCATGCAGCGCCGAAAACAGCGCAGGGTCCCGCGAAACCGCCGTCAGCGCATCGGCGTCCAGCACCGTCGCCCGTCGCTGACCTTCAGCCAACGCCACCGCCAGCAAGTCAGCCGCGCGTTCCACCCCCAACCCCGGCCCCAGACACAGCGTATTGATCCGCGCATCGGCCAGTGTCGCCACCAGATCCCCCGCCGCCGCCACCCGTCGCAGCATCACCGCATCCAGTCGCGCGGCATTTTCAATAACCGCCGCCGGGGGGCAGCCCAGCGTCACCAACCCCGCCCCGATCCGCAACGCCGCCCGCGCCGCCATTCGCGCAGCCCCACCATGGCCGACGCCGCCCGCCAGCACCAAAGCGTGCCCGTAAGAAAACTTGTGCCCCGCAACCTTGGCAAAGCTGCCCGCACCCGCCTCGGTCAACTCCACCACCGCCGCGCCATCTTGGCGCACCAGATCAGCCAGTTCCGCTTCGACCCCAATCGGCACCACCCGCAGCGCCCCCGACATCACCGCGCCACGATCCAGATGATGCCCAAGCTTGGCCGCAGCAAAGGTCACCGTCAGATCAAACGGCCATTCGTTGAACTCCCCCACCGCCAGATAGCGCCCGCTGTCCGAACAGATGCCGCTTGGCAGATCAATCGCCACACGTCGGCAGCCCTGTGCCATCTCTAACGCGCCCCAAACCCCCGGCTGCAGCGGTCGCGTTAGCCCAGTGCCGAAAATTGCATCAATCACCACCGGGTGATCCTGAAAAACCGGCCAATCCAGCGCCTCGAATCCCGCCACCGGCCCATCCCAGCGCTGCCGCATCACCGCCGCATCCGGCGTGCCACTTTCGGCCAACGCGAACACCTCCACCTGCCAGCCGCGCGCCTTCAGCAACCGCGCCACCACATAACCGTCACCGCCATTATTTCCTGGCCCGCACAGCACCACCGCCTTGCCCGCCGCCGCCTGAAACTCGGGCCAATAGGCGCAGATCGCCTCCACCACGCCCTGCCCTGCCCGCTCCATCAATGTCAGGCCCGTCACGGCACCCGCCCCGATCGCCGCCGCCTCAATTGCCCGCATTTGCGCCGCAGTTAGCAGTTCGGTCATTTTTTCAGCCCAATCCATTTTTCAAACCGCCCAAACAAAGCGCAGTTTGCTTATTTTTTGTGCAACAGCGCAGAATCCCCGCGCCCATGCGTCGCAGCACAAGCCTAGTCAATTGAAGCCTTCACAGGGAAGTGGTCAACACGGGCCAAGGCGCAAGAAATCCTGGAGTCGGCGATGAAGAAAATCGAGGCGATTATCAAACCGTTCAAACTGGACGAGGTGAAAGAAGCCCTGCAAGAGGCCGGAATTCAGGGCCTCTCCGTCACCGAAGTAAAGGGGTTTGGTCGTCAGAAAGGCCACACCGAACTGTATCGCGGTGCGGAATACGTGGTAGATTTTCTGCCAAAGGTGAAAATCGAGGTCGTGCTGACCGACGATATGGTAGATACGGCAATCGCCGCGATCATTTCTGCCGCGCGCACTGACAAAATCGGCGATGGCAAGATCTTCGTCAGCCCCGTCGAACAAGCCATCCGCATCCGTACCGGCGAAACCGGTGACGATGCTGTGTAATCCACCAGACTTCTACAGTCTGAAACGAAACCCAAACCGAAAGGCAGCATGATGAGCGCAGTTGCAAAAGCTCTGAAACTGATCAAGGACGAAGAAGTCGAATATCTCGACATTCGCTTCACCGATCCCAAAGGCAAACTTCAGCACGTGACCTTGGTCGTTGACCTTGTCGATGAAGAGTTCTTCGAAGAAGGCTTCATGTTCGACGGTTCGTCCATCGCTGGTTGGAAATCCATCGACCAGTCCGACATGAAACTGATGCCGGATGCCTCGTCGGTCTATCTTGACCCCTTCTACGCCGAGAAAACCCTCTGCGTGCATTGCGACGTGGTCGAACCGGACACCAACGAAGCCTATGATCGTTGCCCGCGCCAGATCGCCAAGAAAGCCGAAGCTTTCATGAAGTCCTCGGGCATCGGCGAAACCGCTTACTTCGGTCCCGAAGCTGAATTCTTCATCTTCGACGACGTGCGTTACTCGGTTTCCCCGCGCAAGGTTTCTTACGAAATCGACGCCGAGGCAGCTGCCTGGAACACCGACACCGTGACCGAAGGCGGCAACTACGGCCACCGCGCCGGCCACAAGGGCGGCTACTTCCCGGTGAACCCGATCGACGAAGCCCAGGACCTGCGTGGCGAGATGCTCTCGACCATGAAGCGTATGGGCATCCGCGTTGACAAGCACCACCACGAAGTGGCGACCTGCCAGCACGAACTGGGCATGATTTTTGGTGGTCTGGTCGAACAGGCCGACAACATCCAGAAATACAAATACGTGATCCACAACGTGGCCCACGCCTACGGCAAGACCGTGACCTTCATGCCCAAACCCATGAAGGGTGACAACGGCTCGGGCATGCACGTGAACATGTCGATCTGGAAAGACGGCAAGCCGCTGTTCGCTGGCGACAAATACGCTGACCTGTCGCAAGAAGCTCTGTGGTTCATCGGCGGCATCATCAAGCACGCGAAAGCCTTGAACGCCCTGACCAACCCGGGCACCAACTCGTACAAGCGTCTGATCCCGGGCTTCGAAGCTCCGGTTCTGCTGGCCTACTCGGCCCGCAACCGTTCGGGCGCAGTGCGGATTCCGTGGACCGAATCGCCGAAAGCCAAGCGCGTTGAAGCCCGCTTCCCCGATCCGTCGGCAAACCCGTATCTGGCCTTCGCTGGCCTGCTGATGGCCGGGCTTGACGGGATCCGCAACAAGATCGACCCGGGTCCGGCTTCGGACAAGGATCTGTACGATCTGCCGCCGGAAGAACTGGCAGAAATCCCGACCGTTTGCGGCTCGCTCCGCGAAGCTCTGGATGCGCTGTCGGCAGACATGGACTTCCTGCTTGCAGGCGACGTGTTCACCCGTCCGATGCTGGAAGCCTACATGGCGCTGAAGTGGGAAGAGGTTTACGCCTACGAACACACCCCGCACCCGGTAGAATACCAGATGTATTACTCCTGCTAATCAGCAGCGGTTATTCCGGCAAAGGCCGCCCCATTCGGGCGGCCTTTGTCATTTTTCGCACCAATACGGCCCCTGCCAGCACTAATCCGGCCCAACTCGCCCAATTGTGGCAAAAACGCCATTAATATTGGTTAATTTCTTCTTAACGCCGCAATGCCTCCCGGTTACAGGCACAATCACACACCACCCTTTGATCAATCACTGATTGGAGGGCCAGGCATGAAACCCCAACACCACACACAGCTCAGTACGATTGCCGAGTTGGTATTTGTTGCGCCACCTACCGTGAACTTTGCGCGCCTTGTTGGTACGCTTGATGCCGTGCTGGCTCGCTTTTCCGTGCCACAGCGCAGCCTGACATGGGATTGCGAAGATCTGGCAAGCTTTGACATGCCCGGCACCCGAATCGTGCTGGCCTTGGCCGATCACCCGCGACGTGGCATCGCGGCCAGCCTGACGATCTCTGTCGGTCCATCGGCCCTTCCCGCGCCAAGCGGCCCGCCGGTGCGCCACGCCGCGCTGTGTTCGAAACTGGTCGAACGGGTCCAGGCGCGTCTGGGGGCAGATGCGGTGTTCTGGCACGAAAGCGCCGCCCCGGTCGAAGCCGATCTGATCGACCACATCAACGCCAACCCAACGCCGCTGCCAAACCAAAGCCCAGACCAAACCCACGATCACCCGATCCGCTTCAGCCTTGACGACCGTAGCGTTGAAGAAATCTTCAGCCGCAGCTTGTCGGCCGCCAACGATCACCCAGACGTGCCGCGCCCGCGCGACCCCGAACTGGCCCGCCTGCGCGCAGCACTTTATCCGCCGCCCGCCCCGGTTGCCACCTCAACGCCAATGCGGCTGGCGGTGCATACCATGAACGCCACGCTGATCATGGTATGGCTGCCGGTCGGCGCGGCGATGCTGACCTATTCAGTGCTGAAGGGTGACAACCTGCGCCTGACAACCGCCGCACTGGTCGCCACCGGCTTTGGTGGTCTGCTGCTGCAAAACCCGCTGGTGCAGCACTTCGCAGCACTAAACATATCCTAAGAGGTATAATCTCCATCTAACGTATATTAGTTACGGCCTTTAGAAGCAAAATATATACCGTGGTTTGATTGAGCGCACGCGTCCTTGCGCGCATTTTGTCTTCATCGGCGCACGGCCCAATGCCTGCCAGCCGGAATGGAGACACAAGATGAACGCCCAGCACCGCTTCCATGTCCCGTCCGAAACCGTTGCAGCCGCTCTGCGCGTTGCAGTCGCCGATATCGACAGCATCTGCGGCTTCGAAGCGGCTCCGCGCGCGGGCCGCCTGGGCATTGGCCCGAA
>JAHEDL010000072.1 GCA_024641255.1 Pseudorhodobacter sp. | reverse complement strand
CCAGATGCCCCGCCATTAGCTGCAACCAGCGATTCACCGTGGCCGCTTCGCCACTGCGCCAAAGCTGCAAGATCTGCTCTGCACTCTGCACCTGTCCGGTCAGGTGCAGATGCAGCCGTTCCAAACCGCGCGCACCGCCGATGGTGTCAAGGCAGCCCACCTGCCCACAGCCGCAGGGCAGCGCCGGGTCTTCCACCACCGGCCCATGCCCCCATTCACCCGCATAGCCGCCCGCGCCGCTGACCAACTGCCCATTCAGCACCAAGCCGCCACCCACGCCGGTGCCCAGAATAATGCCAAACACGTTGCGCTTGCCGCGCGCCGAACCGGCCTGCACCTCTGCCATCACAAAGCAATCAGCATCGTTCAGCACCAGCACCGGCAGCCCAAGCGCCGCCCGCAGATCGGCCGCCACATCGCGGCCATCAAGGCAGGGGATGTTAGCCACCTTGATCCGCCCCGACGCCGGATCAACCACACCGGCAACCGAAATGGCGATACCGCGGTCGGCCCCCCGAAACCCTGCCAGCGCTGCGACGAAGGCGGCAAAGTCCTGCGTCGGCGTCGCCAGCTCGCCCAACGGCAGCATCGCACCGCCCTGCGCCCGCGCCGCCTTGATCCGCGACCCACCAATGTCGAAACACAAAATCATCACGCCCTCCGGTTTCGGCAAAGCTATCAGGGCAGGCCGCAAAGCCAAGCCCTGCCGGGCTTATGGCGCGAAGTTTGGGTCACGGCGGTTGGTGCGCCCACACGCAATGACCGTCCGCAAAAAGGCGGCGCGAAAATGCAAAAGGCCGGGAGGCGTTTGCCTGTCCCGACCCTTTTAACAGCTAAGAGGCCAGATCTGCTGTTAAGCGATCCGCACAACGTCTTCGTAAATCGTCTCGGCGTCGGCCAATGGCGGCAGACGTTGCATCAAGGATGGGGCGGGGGTTGCCTCTGCCGGTGCGAAATGGGCGGCGCTGTCGGTACGAAACACGGTGCCTTCAATCGCAGCGCCCGCTTCAACCACCAGAATGCTGTGATGGATTTCGCCCGAAACCGAACCGGTGGTATTCACCTGCAGCTTCATGCAGTTCACAACACCTTCGATCGTGCCATCAACGATAATGACGGTCGCGGAAACCGTTCCCGAAAGGCTTGCACCGGTTGCAACAGTGATCGAGTTTGCGCTGACATCGCCGCGAACCGATCCTTCAAGCAGAATGTCATTCACCGTGCGGATGTTGCCTTCCAGATGCAGGCCGGCACGGATAACAGTCGGCGAAGTGCTGTTGCTGTCAGCGGCGCCGTTACGGTCGAACGAAGTCCTTGCAGGGGTATTCATTTTAATTTCCTCTATTTGCTTCACGACCATTGCAACCGATGGTTTTTCAACAACCGCCTCAATGGGCTGATTAAACTTCTCAGGATGCGGCACCCCGGCATCAACGTCGCTGACGGCGACACGCTTTTCTTTCCAAAAAGCCATGATTCATCCCATTAAACATTATTAAAATTTTATAGAATTTCGCCTGTTACTTGGTCAACTAGCGTAATGGGGTAATTAAATACCCATTAGAATTAACCAAATATCCACAGGATCAAAAAATATACAAAAGTATATATCTGCCCGTCGAGAGGATCATATAACTTTAAGTTGTAATTCCCGACTCCACCGCCGATACTATAGCACCGTTCGCAAACAGTGCAAAAATCTCATTGGGGTTGGCCTTGGTGTCTTGGTGAGAAACCTTTTTCCTCATCTTTTGGTGAATATCGCAAGAGACAAGGCACGGGCAGCGATGATGCTGGCCGCGACGGATGTTGGGCAAGAGGTGTTCTTGACAACACTGACCGGCACACTGCTTGCGGTTGTCGATACAACCGATGTGACGCAGCGCAAGGTTTTGGGCATGCTGTCGCATGACGTTTCGCATCGGATCCAAGCGCTGATCACGTCTGGTCGCGGTATTAGGGCGTGGTTTCTGGGCGTTACCGAAGAAACGCCGCAATCGGATGATCCGGTGATGATCATTCTGTCGATCTGGTGTTCCAGCCGGACCGAGGTTGGCATGCCAACGCCCGATCTTGACGATATGCTAGAACGGTCGCGGATTGCCGCAAAGCTGCCGCCAGCGCCGCATCGGTTTCAGCCGGAATACACCGTCAAGGTCGCGCCCAAACCGACGCCGCGCGCGCATCCGCTGGGTGCCTATAAGGCGGGGCCAACGGCAGAGGCCCCGACGATCAACGTGTCGGACCGCCAGCGCGAACTGATTCAACAGGCGGTGCGGCGCAAATTGGCCAAGGAAACCTGATCAGGCCGTGAGCTTGCGCCGAAATCGGCTTGCGCGAAATCCGGCGCTACGCGATCTTTTCGCAACCCAACCGCCGCAAGGATCCGCCATGTCTGACTTGCCTTCGCTGCTAGAGCGCCGCACACGCCTGCTTGGCCCCAACGTGCGGCTGTTTTACGACGATCCGCTGCATCTGGTGCGCGGCGACGGCACTTGGGTTTGGGATGCCGACGGGCGCGCCTATATCGACGCTTACAACAACGTGCCACATGTCGGGCATTGCCACCCAAGGGTGATCGAAGCCATCACGCGGCAGGCGGGTCTGCTGAACACCCATACCCGCTATCTTCATGAAAACATTCTGGATTATGTCGAACGGCTGGTCGGCACCTTTGGGCCGCAGATCACTTCGGCGATCATGGTCTGCACTGGGTCCGAAGCCAACGATATTGCGCTGCGCATGGCGCAGGCGGCCACTGGCAACACCGGCATTATTGCCACCGACCACACCTATCATGGCAACACTGCGGCAGTCAGTCAGTTGTCGACCACGATGCCGCCGATTGGCGGCTTTGGTGGCCATGTCCGGCATGTGCCCGCGCCAGACAGCTATCGCGGCAGCACCGCCGAGGGTTTCGCGCAAGCGGTCGAGGCGGCCTGCACGTCGCTGGTGGCAAGCGGTCATGGCGTGTCGGGAATCATTCTGTGCCCGGCCTTTGTGAACGAAGGCTTCCCCGATCTGCCGCCCGGCTGGCTTGATCCGGCCTTGGCGGTGGTGCGCCGCTTTGGCGGTGTGGTGATTGCCGACGAAGTGCAGCCCGGCTTTGGCCGCATTGGCCCGCAATTCTGGGGGCATTTGCGCATGGGATTTGCGCCCGACATCGTCACCATGGGCAAACCGATGGGCAATGGCCATCCGGTTGCGGCGGTGGCGACGGGGTTCGACATTATCGCAGCCTTCCGCAAGGCGTTTCGCTATTTCAACACCTTCGGCGGCAATCCCGTGTCCTGCGGGGCGGCAGCGGCGGTGCTGGATGTGCTGCGCGACGAAGATCTGCCTGCCAAAGCCGCCGCAACCGGCGACTATCTGCGCGCAGGCTTGCGCAAGCTGGCCGACCGGCACGCAGTGATTGGCGATGTGCGTGGGTCTGGTCTGGCGATTGGTGCCGAACTTGTCACCGACCGCGCCAGCAAAGCCCCGGCGCAGCAACTTGCCGATCAGGTGGTCAACGCGATGCGGGCGAAGGGGGTGCTGATGGGGGCGAACGGCATCAGCTATAACGTGCTGAAAATCCGGCCGCCGATGGCCTTTGGTCTGGCCGAAGCGGATCAGGTGCTGCAGACCTTGGACGAGGTGCTGACAGCGCTGTAAAAGGGTGGGCTTTGGTGCCCACCCCTGCGGGCCTTAGCCCTTCATACCATCCCAAAAGCCTTTGACTTTTGAAAAGAACGACGACCCTTCCGGGTTATTGTCGGTCGCCAGCGTGTCGAATTCGCGCAGAATTTCCTTCTGACGCGCCGTCAGGTTGACCGGAGTTTCCACCGCCAGTTCGATGACCATGTCGCCATGGCCACCACCGCGCAGCGCGGGCATACCTTTGGCGCGCAGACGCATCTGCTTGCCGGTTTGCGCCCCCGACGGCACTTTGACGCGGGACTTGCCGCCATCAATCGTCGGAACTTCGACCTCGCCGCCCAGCGCCGCCGTGGCAATGCTGATCGGCACGCGGCAGAACAGGTGCACGCCGTCGCGTTGGAAGATCGGGTGATCTTTCATCTCGATAAAGATGTACAAATCGCCCGAGGGCCCGCCGCGCATCCCAGCTTCGCCCTCTCCGGCAAGCCGAATCCGGGTTCCGGTTTCCACCCCTGCCGGGATGTTCACCGAAAGTGAGCGGTCTTTTTCCACCCGACCATGGCCCGCGCAGGACTTGCACGGGTTTTTGACGATCTGGCCAGCCCCATTACAGGTCGGGCAGGTGCGCTCGACCGTAAAGAAGCCCTGCTGCGCCCGCACCTTGCCCATACCCGAACAGGTTGGGCAACCGACAGGTTCGGCCCCGCCTTCGGCACCGGTGCCACGGCAGGTGTCACATGCAACCGAGGTCGGCACGTTGATGGTTTTCTGAACGCCCGCAAACGCCTCTTCCATCGACACGCGCAGGTTATAGCGCAGGTCAGACCCGCGCTGTGCCCGCGCACGGCCACCGCCGCCGCCACGACCGCCCATGAAATCGCCAAACAGATCCTCGAACACGTCCGAGAATGCGCTGGAAAAATCACCGTTGCCGCCGGCATAACCACCACGCTGGCCACCGCCGCCCATGCCGCCTTCAAAAGCCGCATGACCATAGCGGTCATACGCGGCCTTCTTGTCGGCATCTTTCAGCACGTCATAGGCTTCGTTGATCTCTTTGAACTGAGCTTCGGCGTTGGGGTTGTCAGAGTTCCGATCGGGGTGCAGCTCTTTCGCCTTGGTCCGATAGGCCTTCTTCAATTCCTCTGCCGACGCGCCCTTCGACGCGCCCAGAATTTCGTAATAATCGCGCTTTGCCATTGCAAAACCCCTTCACGGGAACGCGGCAGGGCGGCCCTTGCAATGGGCCGCCCTGTTTTGGTTCCTGGCGGCTTACTTCCGCTTGTTGTTCCCGAGATCTTCGAAGTCAGCGTCGATGATATCCTCATCCACGCCACGCTGCGGCTCTTCGCCATCCCCACCGTCGTTTTCGGCAGCCGAGGCTTTGTAAATCGCCTCGCCCAGCTTCATCGCGGCTTCGGTCAGGTTCTGAATCCCGCCTTTGATCTTACCGGCATTTTCGGTCTTCAGCGCATCTTCCAGCGCCGACATTGCCAGTTCGATCACTTCAACCGTTGACGGATCAACCTTGTCAGAGTGTTCGGCAAGCGACTTTTTGGTCGAATGCAGCAGGCTTTCGGCCTGGTTTCTGGTTTCCACCAATTCGCGGCGCTCTTTGTCGGCTTCGGCGTTTGCCTCGGCATCCTTGACCATCTTTTCGATGTCCTCGTCGGAAAGCCCGCCCGAAGCCTGGATGGTGATCGCTTGCTC
>JAHEDL010000063.1 GCA_024641255.1 Pseudorhodobacter sp. | reverse complement strand
CTACCGGGGCTGGAAGGCGCGGGCACCGTGGTTGCGATGGGTCCGGGGGTAACGCGTTGGCAAATCGGCGACAAGGTCTGCGCCCTGCTGCCCGGCGGCGGCTATGCCGAATACGTCGCCTGCAACGAATCCCACGCCTTGCCAATCCCCGAAGGCCTGTCGCTGCGCGAAGCCGCCTGCCTGCCCGAAACCTGCTTCACCGTCTGGTCAAACATCGTCATGCGCGGCGGCCTCAAGGCTGGCGAACGCTTTCTTGTTCACGGCGGCTCGTCCGGCATCGGCACAACCGCCATTCAAATCGCCCGCGCCCTTGGCGCCCGCGTCTTCGCCACCGCTGGCAGCGACGACAAATGCCGTGCGTGCGAAGACTTGGGGGCAGAACGCTGCTTCAACTACAAATCCGATGATTTCGTCGAAGAGGCGAAGAAACTCGGCGGCTTTGATCTCATTCTGGATATGGTCGGCGGCCCCTACCTGCCGCGCAACGTCCGCGCGCTGGCCGATGATGGCCGCCTCGTGCAGATCGCCTTCCTGCAAGGCGCAAAGGTCGAACTGAACTTCGCCGAAATGATGATGCGCCGCCTGACGCTCACCGGCTCCACCCTGCGGCCGCAATCCGATCAGGCCAAGGCCCGCATCGCCGCCGCCGTCGAAGCCAATGTCTGGCCGATGATCGCCAAAGGCGCCTTCCGCGTCGTCATCGACAGCGAGTACCCGCTAACCGAAGCCCCCGCCGCGCATTGGCGGCTGGAAAGCTCGGGCCATATCGGCAAAATCGTGATGAAGGTCGAAAACTGACCACATCCTCTTGGCCAAAATATCCTGGGGGAGTCCCGCAGGGACGGGGGCAACGCCCCCCGCCGCAGGCAAAGCATAGCTCAATCGGCGCCGCCTTGGCGCCGATGCCACAAGATCAATCGCCCAGTTTGGCGTGCACCTCGTCCAGATCCACCTCGCCAATCGGCATTTTGTTGCTGGGGTCGTCAAAGTCATATTTGAACAGCTGGAAATCGCGCTTGTAGATTTCCCATACCAGATGCCGCGACAGATCGTCGAAATAGTCCTCAACCGGATGCGCCCGCTTCGGTCCGTGGCCTTCGCTTTCGTTGAACTTCGGGATCTTTTTCAGATCGACCTTGTGCTTGGTCTTGATGCGTTTCAGCACCTTGGCCATGCCCTCATCGAACTTTTCGGTAAAGAAAATCTCGTCATAGCGGCCACCGTTGACGATAAAGGTCGACACATGCCCCGCCATCGCCGACCAGTGAATGTCGGGCTCCATCGGCTTCTTGAACCGGATGGTATCGCGCGCAAACAGCAAGAAGCGGCGAAAGCTGGCAATCTGGTCAAACTCCTGTTTGCCATCATCGCCGCCCACCTCGATGCCGTATTTCTGCACCAACAGCGGCACCAGATTGCCGCGATAGCGTTTGCCATTGCGCTGAATGCCGCAAATCTTATCGAAAAAGGACGAAAGAATGCGGGTGTAAGGGTTTCGTACACAGGTAAAGGCGTAAGACTTGTGCGTCTTTACATTACGCTCAATCAGCGGCTGGCTCGCCTCGTTCGCCCATTTGTGCATCCCAGAGGTCGCATCATGGATATCGCCGTCAAAAAACTTGCCGTGGTCAGAATAATACATGATCTGCCCGATGGTCGAACAGGCGCATTTCGGCACCACGCGATACACCACGGATTCAGACTCTGTCATCCACGTTCCGGGAAAACCCATAAACCAATCTCCTGCACTTCCTGCTGCCCCAATCCGGCACAGGAACAATGCACCACAAAAAAGCAAACAAACTCTGTCTTTTCAATGACTCTTCAAGCTATTTAGGTCAACAGTAAGTCATTTAAGGGTTTAATGTTCACGATATGGCAAGAATCGCCTACATCCTTCTTTGTCACAAAGACCCCGAAGGGATCATCGCTCAGGCGCAACGGCTGACGGCGGTGGGTGACTTTGTGGCGATTCATTTCGATGGCCGCGCCAAACCCGCTGATTTTGAAAAAATCCGCTCGGTTCTTGCGGCAAACCCCAATGTCACCTTCACGAAACGCCGCGCCAAATGTGGGTGGGGGGAATGGAGCCTCGTCGAAGCCACCCTGCTGGCAGTCGAAGCTGCTGTCGAAACCTTCCCGCGCGCGACGCATTTTTACATGCTGTCGGGCGATTGCATGCCGATCAAATCGGCCGAATTTGCCCATAGTTTCCTTGACCGCGAAGAGGTCGACTACATCGAAAGCTTCGACTACTTCAATTCCGACTGGATCAAGACCGGCATCAAAGAAGAACGGCTGATCTATCGGCACTACTTCAACGAACGCAACAACAAGACGCTGTTCTACGCCTCGATGCGCTGGCAAGAAAAGCTGGGGCTACAGCGCAAAGTGCCGTCAGACATCGCCATGCAGATCGGCAGCCAATGGTGGTGCCTGCGCCGCCGCACCGTCGAATGGGTATTAGATTTCTGCAAGAAGCGCCCCGATGTGATGCGATTTTTCCGCACCACCTGGATTCCGGATGAGACGTTTTTTCAAACCCTTGTCCGCCATCTGGTGCCCGAACATGAAATTCGCACCCGCACCCTGACCTTCCTGATGTTCACCGATTACGGCATGCCGGTGACCTTTTATAACGACAATTACGACCTGCTGCTCAGTCAGGATTACCTGTTCGCCCGCAAGATCAGCCCCGACGCGAAAGAGCTGAAAGACCGGCTTGGTAAACTCTATGCCGCCAAGAACGTGCGCTTTGCGATTTCCAACGAAGGCCGCAGCCTGTTCAAATTCCTGACCGGTCGCGGCCGCGTCGGTCGCCGCTTTGCGCCGCGGTTTTGGGAAACCGAAAGTTCGCTGGGCCGTCACCGCACGCTGATGATGGTCACCTGCAAGAAATGGCACGTAGCCAAGCGTCTGGTTGACCGTGTGCGTCAAGTCACCAACCTGCCGGCGCTGGATTATCTGTTCAACGAAGCGTCAACGCCGCTGCCCGATCTGGGCGGGATTCAATCCACCCTTGAAAAGCGCACCCGCCACCGCCGCGCCCTGATGCGGATGCTGTTCGACTATTGGCAGACCGACAATCTGGTTGTCTGCATCGACCCGGCCAACGTCGATCTGATGCAGGATTTCTACAACGACAAAGCCAAGGTCCGGCTGTTGGAAATCGAATGCGATTTCACCGACGATTATCTTATCGGCCACGCCCGGCGGGTCGGTCTGGCCAGCGACAAGACTCCGCAAGAAACCATCGAACGGCTGCTGCCAACCATCCGCTATGATGTGCGCTTTGAAGGCGACCGGATTCGCGACGCCGGTTTTCCCAACCTGTTGCGCATCCGCCAAAGCGCCAGCATTGATGAAAACACCGTGCCTTTGGCCGAATTCCTTGATATTCCACCAGAGAAGGCTCGTGAAATCGCGGCCACCGAATATCTTTTTGTGGACTGACCCATGGCGCACACCTACGACCCGCAGAATATCTTTGCCCGCATCCTGCGCGGCGAAATTCCCAATAAAACCGTGCTGGAAACTCAGCATACGCTGGCGTTCCACGATATCAACCCGGCCGCCCCGGTGCATGTTCTGGTGATCCCGAAGGGCCCCTATGTGACCTTCGATCATTTTGCTGCCGACGCCTCGGCCGAAGAAATCGTTGATTTCCACCGCACCGCCGCCAGCGTTTGCGCCATGCTGGGCATCGCGGCTGGCGATGGCTATCGCGCCATCACCAACGCCGGTGTGCATGGCATGCAAGAGGTGCCGCACTATCACCTGCACATCTTGGGCGGCCGCGTGCTGGGCCGCTTGGTCGAACGCGCCTGATCCCGCAAGAAACGGGTCGCCCGAACATCCAGCTTTGGCCTAGGGTTTCTAACCCCAAGCCGGAGCTTTGTGATGATCCGTTTCACCTGCCTGCCCACCCCACTGGCCCTCGCCTATCAAGCGGGTGGCCCCGATGCCAATGGCCAGCCGCCGGAACGCCATATCTCTGACGGTGGCGGCAACCCCTGCCGCCATTGCCTGCAGATGATCCCGCAGGGGGCCCCGATGCTGATCTTGGCGCATCGCCCTTTCCCCGCCCCGCAACCCTATGCCGAACTTGGCCCGATCTTTCTGTGCGCGACCGCCTGCACCGCCGGGGGCGGTTCTGATCTGCCCGCCATTCTGGCATCGCCCGATTATATCGTGCGCGGCTACAGCGACGATCATCGCATCGTCTATGGCACCGGCGCCGTGGTGCCGACGGCGCAGCTTTGCACCAAGGCCGCAACGCAGCTGGAAAACCCAAGCGTCGCCTATCTGCATGTTCGTTCGGCCCGCAACAATTGCTATCAGTGCCGCATCGACCGGGCTTGACCCCACCGGGCGCTAAAACGCCGCGCCGCGTTCCAGCAGGGCAATAAACTCTGCGATCCGCTTTTCGCGGGTCTGCGCGCGTTTGGCGGTGCCAAGCCGATAGTAAATCGCGTAGCGCCCCTTGCTGCCCAGCGCGGCAAAGTTTTGCCGAACGATGGCAGAGCTTGCCGCCACCCGGTCCAGAAAATCCTGCGGCAGTTCCGCCGCTTTGCCGCCCGAATAGGCCGCCTCCCAGCGCCCATTGGCGCGCGCAATCTCCACCTGCGCCAAACCGGCAGGCTGCATCCGGCCGGTTTCGATCAGCCGTTCAGCATGGCCGCGGTTGATCTGGCTCCACACCGACCCGGCCTTGCGCGGGGTAAAGCGCTGCATCCAGCGCGCGTCGTCAACCGTCTTGCGAATACCGTCAATCCAGCCCCAGGCAATCGCCTCGACCACCGCCTGCTGCCAATCAATCGACGGCGTGCCGCTGGCTTTCTTGTGGTAAAGCAGCCAGACTTCCGTCGCGTCCTGGTGGCTGGCCAGCCACGCTGCCCAGTCTGCCGGAGTTGCAAAGGCAAGCGGTTCGCTCATGGCTTGGCCCCGCGTTTAGTGCGCCGCCGCCCATGTCCCGCCCTGCCCCGCCTCTGCCGTCAGCGGCACTTTCAGATGCACCGCCGGATGCGCCGCCTGTTCCATCACCTGCTTTGCCACCTTGATCAGCGCGCCAGCCGCATCGGTTTCCACCTCGAACAGCAATTCGTCATGCACCTGCAACAGCATCTTGGCGGGCAGCGCTGCAATCGCCACTGGCATCCTTATCATCGCGCGCCGGATCACATCCGCCGCGGTGCCTTGGATCGGCGCATTGATCGCCGCCCGCTTGGCAAACCCGGCACCGGGGCCTTTAGCGTTGATTTCCGGCGTATGAATCTTGCGGCCAAACAGCGTTTGCACAAAGCCATTCTTCTGCGCAAAGGCAACGGTTTCGGCCATGTATTCCTTGATACCGGGGAAACGCTCGAAATAGCGGTCAATA
>JAHEDL010000058.1 GCA_024641255.1 Pseudorhodobacter sp. | reverse complement strand
TGGACGAGCTTGTTGCTGCCGCAAAGGCCGAAGGGTCGCTGACCACCATCGCGCTGCCGCATGACTGGTGCGGCTATGGTGCCGTGATTGAAGGCTTCAAGAAGAAATACCCCGAGATTGCCATCAACGAGCTGAACCCCGATGGGTCGTCGGCCGATGAATTGGAAGCCGTGCGCGCCAACAAAGGCAACACCGGCCCGCAAGCGCCCGACGTTCTGGATATTGGCCTGTCGTTCGGCCCGACCGCCAAAGAAGAAGGTCTGATCCAACCTTACAAGGTTTCGACCTGGGACAGCATTCCTGACAGTGCCAAGGATGCCGATGGCGCCTGGTATGGCGACTATTATGGCGTGATGTCGTTCATCGTGAACACCGATCTGGTGCAGAACGTGCCGACCGATTGGGCCGACCTGATGAAGCCGGAATATGCCAACGCTTTCGCGTTGTCGGGTGACCCGCGTTCGGGCAACCAAGGCCTGATGTCGGTGATGTCGGCTGGTATGGCGATGGGCGGCAAGCCGGGTGCCGAATCTGCGGCCAAGGGGCTGGAGTTCTTTGCGGGCCTGAACAAAGCCGGCAACTTCGTTCCGGTTGGCGGCAAGACCGGCACCATCGCACAAGGTGCGACGCCGATCGTGGCAGCATGGGACTATAACGCGCTGGCATGGCGCGACACGCTGGCTGGCAACCCGAAAGCCGAAGTTGTGATCCCGGCATCGGGCACTTTGGCGGGCGTGTATGTGCAGGCGATTTCGGCCTATGCACCGCACCCGAATGCCGCAAAGCTGTGGATGGAATACCTGTATTCGGATGAAGGTCAGCTGGCTTGGCTGAACGGCTACTGCCACCCGATCCGCTTCAACGATCTGGTTGCGCGCAACGTGGTTCCGGCCGAGATGATGGCAAAGCTGCCGCCGGCCGACGCCTATGCCAAAGCCGTGTTCCCGACGCTGGAAGAGCAGGGCGCGCATAAAGAGGCTGTGACCGCTGGTTGGGAAACCGTGGTCGGCGTTAAAGTCGAGTAACCAAATTTTGGCCCGCCCTGACGTGAGTCGGGGCGGGCTTTTCTTTTGCCGATCGGATCTCTGATGCCGTCTTCTTTCCGCGCCACGTGGCGGCAATTGCCGTGGAACTGGCTGGGCGTTGCGCCGTTTCTGATATTTGCCGCGTTGTTCTTGCTGTGGCCGACGCTGAACATCGTGACGGGTGCGTTTTTCAACGCAGACGGCGATCTGACGCTGCAAAATCTGGGCAATCTGTTTGCCCCCGAAATTCTGAATGCGTTTTCGCTGTCGATCCGGCTAAGCCTTGCCTCTGCGGTGATTGGCTGTCTGATCGGGTTTGCGATTGCTTTGGCGGTGTGCCTTGGCGGTCTGCCCCCCGGATTGCGCGCCGCGACGATGACGTTTTCGGGCGTTGCGTCAAACTTTGCCGGGGTGCCGCTAAGCTTTGCTTATGTGGCGACGCTGGGCCGGGTGGGCTTTGTCACCATGCTGCTGCGCGATTGGTTCGGGGTGAACATCTATGCCTTGGGCTTCAACATGATCAGCTTTTGGGGGCTGACCATGACCTATGTGTTCTTTCAGATTCCCTTGATGGTGCTGATCATTACCCCGGCGATTGACGGGCTAAAGCGGGAATGGCGCGAGGCCGCCGAGGTGCTTGGCGCGACGAATGCGCAGTATTGGCGGATGGTGGCGCTGCCGGTGTTGTGGCCTTCGTTGCTTGGCACGCTGGCGCTGCTGTTTGCCAATGCCTTTGGCGCGGTGGCCACGGCGATTGCGCTGACCGGATCGCTGCTGTCGATTGCGCCGATTTTGCTGTTCAACCAGATCCGGGGCGATGTGCTGCAAGACCCGCATTTGGGCTATGCGCTGGCGTTCGGGATGATCGTGATCACCGGAGTGTCGAACGGGCTTTACATTGTGATGCGTAGCCGCGCCGAAAGGTGGATGAAATGAAGCGCTTTTGGTCTTGGGCCGCCTTTGGTCTTGGCGTGTGCTATTTCTTCTTGCCGCTGGTGGGGATGCTGGAATTCTCGCTGAAGATGCGGCGGGGCAGCTATAGCCTTGATGCCTATGCGTCGGTGCTGGGCGATCCGCAGTTTCAGGCGACCTTTGCCTATTCGACGGTGATGGCGCTGCTTACGATTGTGTTTGGTGTGCTGATCGTGGTGCCGACGGTGTATTGGGTGCGCCTAAAGCTGCCAAGGCTGCGGCCGGTGGTCGAATTCATCACGCTGTTGCCGCTGGTTATTCCGCCGATTGTGATCGTGTTTGGCTATATTCGGCTGTTCAACACCTCTAGCTGGTTGCCGCTTACCGGGTCGTCCAGTGGCACCAACCTGTTGTTGATGCTGGGATATTCGGTGCTGTCGCTGCCCTATATGTATCGGGCGGTTGATACCGGGCTGGCGTCGATTGATTTGCGCACGCTGACCGAAGCCGCGCAAAGCCTTGGTGCCGGATGGGTGACGGTGCTGGCGCGGGTGATCTTGCCGAATGTGTTGGTGGCGGTGCTGTCGGGGGCGTTTCTGACCTTTGCCATCGTGATCGGCGAATATGTTTTCGCGGCGCTGTTGGATCGCCCGGCGTTTGGGCCGTATCTGGTTTGGGCGGGCGGCAACAAAGCCTATGAACCTGCCGCGCTTGCGGTGATGACCTTCGCACTGACTTGGGGCTGCATGGCGTTGATCCAGCTGGTGCCCCGACTTTTCAAACATCAAAGGGCGCAACGCTGATGGCTTTTCTTGATCTGCAGCGGTTGGAGAAATCCTTCGGCGCGAACCATGTGGTGAAATCGTTCGATCTGGGCATCAAGCAGGGCGAGTTTGTCTCGCTGCTGGGGCCGTCGGGCTGTGGCAAGACCACCGTGCTGCGGATGGTGGCGGGGTTTGAAACCCCGTCGGCGGGTGCGATTGTGATTGATGGTCAGGATGTGACAGACCAGCGCCCGAACCAGCGCAATATTGGCATGGTGTTTCAGGCCTATGCGCTGTTTCCCAACATGACCGTTGCCGAAAACGTGGCCTTTGGTTTGAAAATCAAGGGCCTGCCAAAGCCCGAAGCCGAAGCGCGGGTGCGCGAGATGCTGGGGCTGATTGGGCTTACGGATTTTGGCAGCCGCTATCCGTTCCAGCTTTCGGGCGGGCAACAGCAGCGGGTTGCCTTGGCGCGTGCGCTTGCGCCACGCCCACGGGTGTTGTTGCTGGATGAACCGCTTTCGGCGCTGGATGCCAAAATTCGCGTCAGCCTGCGCGCGGAAATTCGTGAGATTCAGCAAAAGCTTGGCATCACCACGATCTTTGTGACGCATGATCAGGAAGAAGCGCTGTCGATGTCAGATCGGGTGGTGGTGATGAATGGCGGGCAGGCCGAACAGGTTGGCACACCGTTTGAAATCTATAACCAGCCGTGCACCAAATTTGTGGCGAATTTTGTTGGCACCTTGAACACGTTGCAGGCGGTGATCCTTGATGGCGCAGAGGGCGAGGTGGCAATTGCCGGCGTGCCGCTGCGGTTGCCGCAGGCGATCAGCGGGCCGAGGGGTGCCGACATTGCTGTCGCGCTGCGCCCCGAGGCGGTTCACCTGAGCACTGCATGGCAATCTGAAGGTGATGTGACGCTGGCTGCAACCGTGTCAGAGGTGCAGTTCATGGGGTCTGTCATTCGGTTGAAAGCCAAGGTTTCGGGCGGGGTTTTGGCGCTTGATACGTTCAACCGTGCCGATGCGCCGCCGCCGAAACTTGGGGCGCAGATTGGGCTGGCGTTCACGCCACGGGACTTGATTGTGCTGCAAAAGTAAGGGGTGGCGGCGGGTGGATTTGCGGTTTTGCGCGGGGTTCGATGAAGCTGTCTTGCATCAAAACCAGTTCGGCGGTGATGGTGCGCGACAAATGCGCGATGGTGCCAAGCAGCTTTGAGATTTCAAGGTGGTGGCTGTGCAACTGATCAATGGTTGCCGCCACCCGTTCGCCTTCTTCGCCGATACGGGTGCTTTCAACTTTGCCAATAACGGTGATGGTTTCCAGACTAAGCATCGATCGGCGCAGATCGTTGCTGGCAACGTCGATGCGTTTCGCAAGCTCTTCTGCTTCGGTCAAAGCCAAGGCGGCGGCGCTGCGGTAGGTGGCACCCAGTTCGGCCAGACAGCTGGCTTCAGAGGCCGGATTAAACCCGGCCGTGCTGCTGTTTTCTTGCTGGGCTTGGGCGATGACTTGCGCCTGCAATTGTGCGCAAGTGGTTAGAAAAACGGCCTTTTCAAACTGTTCCGACATATGTTTGCACAGGCTGTGTTCGCCAAGCGTGAAATCGCCAACTTTGCGGAACAGGTCGGCAGAAATCGACAGGTAGATGTCTGAAATAGCGCCAACGGCCCCGCCCGAAGGTTCAAGCCGCGAGGCCAGAATCCGCATGTTGGTTGGCAAAATCCGTAGGCGTTCGAAATCGTCAACCAAGGTTGCCTGCGTGGCAACCACCTCTTGCAAGCCGCGCCGGATCTTTTCAACATCGCCGTGCAGCAGACGATCCCGGTGGTGGCGGGTCTGGTCGCGCGCGGTGGTTTCGGTGGCCAAAGCGTGGCGCATAAAGCTTTGATAATCGGCAAAACCCATGCTGCGCAGGGCCGCCAACAGCGTTTCAACCGACGCTTCCAACGTAAGTTCGCCCGCGCGTTCCTGCCGCGAAAGTTGATCGTAAAGTGATTTCACCTGCGCCAAAAGCGGCGAGCTTGGCTTGATGCGGACCGAAAGATAGCCATCGCGAAACGGCAGAATCGTGGCCAAAACCCAATAGGGGCGGCCATCTTGGGCGCGGTTGCAGACATAGGCCACCGCCGGTTCGGATTTTTGAATGGTCGACCACAGAATGGCAAACACGGCGCGCGGCGTTATGGGGTTGCGCACCATCCGGTGTGGCGCGCCAAGCAGTTGCGGCCAATCATAGCCCGACACCCGACGGAAAACTTCGTTTCCAGCCAAGATCACGCCCCGTTTGTCGGTGCGCGAATAAAACAGTTCTTCGATTGCAAAGGGTGCTTCGGTAGGGTCTTGGCGATCTGCGCGGCTGTCTTGTTCGTTCATACGCCAATCCTTGAAACCAGTGGGCCGAGCCATTCCCCTTGTGATGACCCAGATTCGCTAAGATTTCGTGGATTTTTGACGCTGTTCGAAAGTTTAGGCCAAGGCCCCGCATAGGTTGCTGGACAGGTGCACCCCTGCGGGCAGCAGCGGAATCAGGCAGGCCTGAAAGGCGTGGTAAAGGTCTGGCTTGCCTTTGAAAATGATTTCGGTCGGCTGGCCGGCCGCATCAAGTTCGGGGAACCAACCGCCATGCTTGGTGTCGATAAAGCTGCGCGCGACCACATCCCAAACCTTGTCATACCACGCCAAAGCGGCGGTATCGCCCAGCATCCGCCACA
>JAHEDL010000057.1 GCA_024641255.1 Pseudorhodobacter sp. | reverse complement strand
AAAGACCGATGACCGCAATCCCCAGAACACACAGGGCAAAACTGGCGGCAAGGCCAAAACCCTGTTGCGTTAGCAGTGCCATCCCCACAGCAACAAACCCAAGCCGCGCCATCATCGCGGCATGGCGCAATGCCGCCATGATCCCGGCAGCCGAGTCAGCCTGTCGGATCGCCAAGCGCGACAGCACACCTTGCGCTGGCTTGAATCCCTCTCGCGTTATCACCGAAAGCGCAGCCTCTGCCGCCGCCGTTGCCGCGATGCCGATGGTCGCGATCATTCCTAGGACGGGCAGCCAGATAGAGTACGAAAGCAGGTCGGGCATTGATCAGCGTTTCTGGGCCAAGGGGTGGTGGTTCAGCACCAATTGCTTCAATTCCTCGTCCAGGACATGGGTGTAAATTTCTGTCGTCGCCACGTCTGCATGCCCCAGCAAGGTTTGAATAACCCGAAGATCTGCCCCCCCCGCCAGCAAATGCGTGGCAAACGCATGCCGCAGCGTGTGCGGCGTAACCAAAGCCGGGTCGATACCGGCTTCTAGCGCGATGTCTTTGATCAGCAAATAGAAATGCTGACGGGTCACATGGCCATCGGCGCCGGTGCCGGGAAAAAGCTGTTTCGAATGCGCCTTGCCCGCCCGATGCGCGGCATCTTCCAGTTCATCGCGACACGACAGCCATTCCCGCAGCGCCGCCCGTGCCGGCGGCGAAAGTGGCACCATACGCTCTTTGTCGCCCTTGCCTTTGACAAGGATCATCTTCGGGTCGCCCCGCACCGCTGCAACCGGCAGGCCGACAAGTTCAGAAACCCGCATTCCGGTGGCATAGAGCAGTTCGACCAGGGCGCAATTTCGCAACCGCTCTGCCTCGTTGCGGCCCTTGGTTTTGGCCGAGGCCAACAGCCGTTCAACCTGTTCAAGGCTCAGGGTGCCGGGCAGTCGCTTGCTTGCACCCGGCCCCTTTATCCGCAGGGCGGGGTTGTCGCTGCGCCAGCCTTCGTCATGCGCAAAGCGGTAAAGTTGGCGAATGGCCGAAAGCCTGCGCGCGCGGGTGGCTTTTGAAAGCCCCTGCGCATCGCAAAACACAAGATACGCTTCGACATCGGCGCGATCAGCGGTGGCCACGCTGCGGTTCGCGCGGGCCAACCAGGTCAGAAAATCTTTCAGATCGCGGCCATAGGCCAATTGCGTGTTGCGCGCTGCCCCAAGTTCCGCCGCCTGCGCGTCCAGAAACCCCATGATCCACAACTCTGGGTGTGCCGGAGCTGCCATCTAGCCCCGCCGTTCCAAGATCATCAACTGCAGTGCGGTGCGCCGCGCCACATCCTCCAAACCCAGCTTGCGCAGGATCGACAGGCCCTCGGTCACTTTCACCAACTCTCCGGTCAGACCGGATTCGATGCGCAGCATGGCTTGCAAAATTGCTTCGCCAATCCGCTTTTGCGCCACCAAATCGGCAACGTCTGCAGGCATTTGCGGGTCAGTAAACGCCGGTGCAATCGCGCGCGCCATGCTGTCAGGGGCGGTTAGCCCCGCGACAGAACCGTTGGCCAATCCGGCAAGAAACACGTTGCGCGCGTCTTTTGCCCCATTGCCCTGCTTGGCCAACCGTTCATAGTCGGTCGAAATCAGCCCCAGTTCATAGACAATCCGCGCGGTATCGCCGCTAACCTGCAATTTTGACAATTGGCCCGCAAACAGCGCTGCAAACGGCACCTCTAGCTCGGCATCTTTCATCCGCGCATAGGCCAGCGGCAGGCGCTGTTCGATTGTTGGCACATCGCCCTTGCTCAGTGCTGCATCAAAGCGCTGAAACGCATCGGCCCGATCCCAGACCCCGCCCGAAGCGGCAGGGGCGTTATCGGTATAAAGCCCCAGCAGCACGTTGGGCGGAATTGCTCCGGCGCGGCTAAGCCGCTCTGCCGCTTCGATCTGCGCCTTCCAGCCCGCACGATCCGACAAGTCGGCGTGGGCAAAGGCGGGCGGCAGCGTTGCCGTGGGCAAGGGTTCGCCCAAAGCATCATAAATGCGCCAAATCAGCGGGGTGATTGGCGTCGGTGCCGCGGGCATCGGTTCATCACCGAACTGTTCGGGGTCAAGAAATCGCGACAACAGCAGATCTTCGGTTTCGTCGGTGTTGCCCAAGGCTTCGGCGGTGCGCAGCGTCAGGGCGGCGGCGTTCCAGTCGCCAGCGCGCGCCAGACAAAACACCCGCGTCATCAGCGTTGGCGCCAAGCCCGGCGAGGTTTTCAGAACGTCGCAGGCGGTGTCTTCTTCACCGGTGAGCAAAGCCACATCGAAATCGCGGCGAAAAAGTTCGGCCGAGGCCGAGGCCCCCGCAACAGCAATCAGCGCCTGCGCCTGATCCAACGCACCCATTGCCAAAAGCTTGTCGATTCGGGCCAGCAGCAGATCGCCTTTGCCGCGCGAATCCGCGGGCGCTTCGGCTTCGGCCAAAAGCAGGGTGATCAACAAAGATTGCAGCGCGGGTACGCCTTCGGGGTTAACCTTGGTCAGCGCCGTTGCGATTTCGGCACTTTTGCCCATGCCCCAAATATCATGTGGAAAACCCGTTACCGCAGGCGGCAACAGCCCGACCGCATCAAGCGATGGCCCGCCCAAAACGGTCGTCGCAACCGTGTCCGGAATTGCCCCCGTTGACACCTTCGCTTCGTTCGCCATCGGCGGCAGGTTTGACCGAGAGCCGTTTTGTGAATGCGGTTCGTTCGACACCGACTCTAGCGGTGGCAAGCTGACTTCGCCTTGCGCCACAGGGGTTTTCACCGATTCCGACAACCAGTCGATTGCCGAAAGCGGTTTTTCTGCCAATGCCGTTTGTGGCAAAAGCATCGTCAGCGCCAAACCTAGAAAGCCAAAGGCAGGCTTAGTCGGCATGCAGGGTCACCGGCAGTTTGATTTCTTCGGCCACTGGCGACAGGTCGGCCATGTAGGCATAGCCAATCAGCCCCAGAAACCCAAGAACCGCCAACCCCAACACCACTTTGATCAGACGCCCCATGCCCGCTTCGTCCTATGCTTTGCGTCGCCAGTTTAGCCCGGAGACTGATTTCTTGTTTCTTCGCTGCAACGCCCCGAAGATCTGCCGTCGAATATATATGGCATTTACGCCAAGTTCACGCCATTCAAGGAAGAAAGATTTGCCTTGCGCGGGGTGCTGCCAAACCCTTTCACGTCAAGGCATATAGGGAAAAACATGGTGCGGCTTAAAAAAACCGTTGTGATGGTTGGAATGATGGGGGCGGGCAAGACCGCGGTGGGGACCGCCCTTGCGCGATTGCTTGCGGTTCCGTTCCTTGATTCGGATGAAGAAATTGTTCACGCGGCGGATCGGTCGATTGCCGAAATCTTTGAACGCGACGGCGAAGCCTTCTTTCGCGCCCGCGAAACAGAGGTGTTGAACCGCCTGCTGCGCGGCACGCCTTGTGTGCTTTCAACCGGTGGCGGCGCGTTTTTGTCACAGACCAATCGCGCGCTGATCCACGATGCGGGCATTTCGGTTTGGCTGCGGGCCGATCTTGAACTGCTGTGGCAGCGGGTGCGCCACAAAGCCACGCGGCCGCTTCTGCGCACCGCCAACCCGCGCGAAACGCTGCGCGGGCTTTACGACGCCAGACTTCCCTTCTACCAGATGGCGGACCTGACCGTGGATTCCCATTCTGATCTGTCGGTCGAAGACATGGCGCAGCGCGTGGTCGAGGCTTTGGCCACCCGCGCTGACGTGCTGGAAAGGACGCCTGAATGACTTTGGATGTGGTCAATGTCGCACTTGGCGCGCGCAGCTACGAGGTGCGCATCGGTCGGGGGCTGATCGCGCAGGCGGGCAAACACATCGCGCCGCTGCTGCGCCGCAAGAAGGTCGCGGTGATTACCGACGATACGGTTGCCGCGCGCCACCTGATGGATCTTGCCAAAGCGCTAGAACAAGAAGGCATCGTGATGACGGCGCTTACCATTCCGCCGGGTGAAAGTTCGAAAGGATGGGAGCAGTTTGCCCGTTCGGTCGAATGGCTACTGGAACAAAAAATCGAACGCCGTGATGTGGTTATCGCCTTTGGTGGCGGCGTTGTTGGCGATTTGGTCGGCTTTGCCTCGGCTGTGCTGCGGCGGGGCGTGCGCTTTGTGCAAATCCCGACAACCTTGCTGGCGCAGGTCGACAGTTCTGTCGGCGGCAAGACAGGCATCAACACCGCGCAGGGCAAGAACCTTGTGGGGGCTTTTCATCAACCCAGCCTTGTTTTGGCCGATATTGACGCCTTGGCCACGTTGCCGGAACGCGATTTTCTTGCCGGCTATGGCGAGGTGGTGAAATACGGCCTGCTTGGCGATGCCGCCTTCTTTGATTGGCTGGAAACCAACGCGCCCGCCATGGCGGCCGGCGACGCTGCCTTGCGTCAATACGCCGTCAACCGTTCGGTCGAAATGAAGGCGGGCATCGTCAGCCGCGATGAAACCGAAGAGGGCGAACGCGCGCTTTTGAACCTTGGCCACACCTTTTGTCACGCGCTTGAAAAAGCCACAGGCTATTCAAATCGGCTTCTGCACGGCGAAGGCGTGGCAATCGGTTGCGCCTTGGCCTTTGAACTGTCGCAGCGCATGGGACTGTGTTCACAAGAAGCACCGTCGCGGGTGCGGGCGCATTTGCGCAGCATGGGAATGAAGACCGATATCGCGGATATCGCCGGCGATCTGCCAAGCGCCGAGGCACTTTTGGCCCTTATGGCGCAAGACAAAAAGGTCATCGACGGCAAATTGCGTTTCATTCTTGCCCGTTCGATAGGCGATGCCTTTGTGGCCGACAGCGTGCCGTCCGATCTTGTGCTTTCTTTGCTGACCGAAGCTTTGTCGTCGCGGCGGTGAATTATTCGCTTGCATAATTGTGTTGACCCATCTCTGATGGGTCAAAATCACAACGGCAGGAAAGACATGCCGACCCACGCACTACCGGTCTGCGACAGACCAATCGCAATACGCGTCAGCAATCTGCGCAAATCTTTTGGACAGCACGAAGTCCTCAAGGGCGTGTCTTTGACGGCGCGCGAAGGCGATGTTGTTGCCATTATCGGCGGGTCAGGGTCGGGCAAATCGACCATGCTGCGCTGCATCAACTTTTTGGAAACCCCTTCGGGCGGGGAAATCGAAATTGGCGGCGATGCAGTAAAGATGAAGTCTGATGGAACACCGTCAGACCGCCGCCAGATTGAACGCTTGCGGCAATCTTTGGGCATGGTGTTTCAGAACTTCAATCTTTGGACCCATAAGACCGTGCTGGAAAACCTGATCGAGGTTCCGGTGCATGTCCTGAAAATTCCGCGCGCCGAGGCCGAAGCGCGGGCAAGAAAATTGCTGGCGCGGGTTGGCTTGGCCGAAAAAGAGGCTGCATACCCGGCCTTCATGTCGGGCGGTC
>JAHEDL010000055.1 GCA_024641255.1 Pseudorhodobacter sp. | reverse complement strand
CCACTTTGGCGGTGATCGGCGCGCAGCTTGACGGTTCGGTTCCGGCGGCCTCGACCGCGGCGACCTTGGTGGTGGCCTATGAGCCGGTCTGGGCGATTGGCACCGGCCGCACCCCGACGCTGGAGCAAATTGCCGAGGTGCACGCCTTTCTGCGCGACCGGCTGACGGCGCGGATCGGCGCCGAGGCGGCAGGTGTGCGGTTGCTATACGGCGGGTCGGTGAAGCCGTCAAATGCGGTGGAAATCTTTGCGGTGCCGCATGTTGATGGCGCGCTGGTGGGCGGTGCAAGCCTGAAAGCGGCCGATTTTGGGGCTATCGTCGCGGCGCTGAAATGAGCGCTTCGAAAGGCTTGGTCGCGGCAAACATCGTTTGCATGATTTCGATGGTGGTTTGGGCGGCAGGTTTGCCGGCCAACAGCTATTTGCTGCCGCTGCTGCCGCCGCTTTCGCTATCGGCGGCGCGTTTTGCGATGGCGGCGCTGGCTTTGCTGCCATTCTGGGTTGCAGTGGAAGGGCTTGGCGTGCTGCGACAGGCCGGCTGGCTGAAGGGCATCGCGGTTGGCGGCATGATCGGCATTGGCGGGCTTTGCGTGATTTTGGGGCAAAGCCTGACGGATGCGGTGACGGTGGCGGTGATTTCGGCGACCATGCCGATTGTCGGCATCGCGCTTGAAGTGGCGCTGGATGGGCGGCGCCTGACGCTGGCCTTGGTGTTGGGGCTGGCACTGGCAGTGATCGGCGGCATCGTGGCTTTGGGCGGCGGCGTTGGCGGGCTTTCATTGGGTATTGGTGCGCTGGTGTGTTTCACCTCGGTGTTGTTTTTCACCTTGGGGTCGCGGTTGACGGTAACGGCGTTTCCCAAGCTGACGCCGCTGGGCCAGACCACGGTGACGCTGGTGGGCGCGGCGATTTCGACGGTGATCGTGGCGGGCGGCCAAGCCGCAGTGATGGGGCCGCAGCCAGATTTCGTGGGCCTTGGCCTGAAGGGCTTTGGCGCTTTGGTGGTGTTTGCGGTGGGGTCGCTGGCGCTGTCACAGGTGCTGTGGATCAAATCTGTGGGGCGGCTTGGGATCGGCCTTGCGGCACTGCATATCAACGCGGCACCGTTTTATGTCATGCTGATCCTGTTCGCCTTTGGCGCGCCGTGGAACTGGACGCAAGCCTTGGGGGCCGCGATTGTTGGCCTTGGCGTCTTGGTGGCGCAAGGCGTGATACCCTTGGCCCGCAAACCGGTAACCCTATGAAAAGCTTCACCCAGTCGCCACTTGATCCAGGTTTCGTCCAAAACCCCTACCCGTTTTACGAAACGGCGCGGGCGGCGGGGCCGTTCTTTCATTGGTCTGATTACGGGTTGGCCTGTACCGGCAATGCGGCGGCCTGCAACGCGATCTTTCGCGACCGCCGCTTTGGTCGCGAAGTACCTGCCGAACATGCGCCGGTGATCCCGGAACATCTGAAGCCGTTCTATGCGGTTGAAGCGCATTCGATGTTAGAACTAGAGCCGCCGCGCCATACCCGGCTGCGGTCTTTGGTGTTGCGCGCCTTCACGTCGCGCCGGATCGCAGGACTGCAGCCGGAAATCGAAACCCTGACGCATCAGTTGATTGATGATCTGCCGCAAGGCCCGTTCGATCTGCTGAAACACTTTGGCACCAAACTGCCCGTCACCATCATCGCACGGCTGTTGGGCGTGCCCGAGGCGATGTCAGACGATCTGCTGCGCTGGTCGAATGCGATGGTTGGCATGTATATGGCCGGCCGCAACCGCGATCGCGAAGATCGTGCTGTTGCCGCCACCGAAAGCTTTGTCAGTTTCATGCGAGGCTATGTCGAAGCGCGTCGCAAGGACCCGCGCGATGATCTGATCACCTCGTTGATTGCGGCGGAAGAGGGCGGCGAAAAACTAACAACTGACGAGTTGATCACCACCTGCATCCTGCTGTTGAACGCCGGCCACGAGGCAACGGTGCATACCATAGGCAACGGTGTGAAAACCCTGCTGCAGACGGGCAACAGGATTGCCCCCGACAGCGCCGAAACTTGTGTCGAGGAAATCCTGCGTTTTGATCCGGCGCTGCATATGTTCACCCGCTGGGCCTATGAAGACATCGAGGTGATGGGACACACCTTCCATCGCGGCGATCAGGTGGCGCTGCTGTTGGCTGCGGCCAACCGTGACCCTGGCGTTTGGGAAGACGCCGGACAGTTCCGCCCCACTCGTCCGATCAAGCCGAATGTGACCTTTGGCGCGGGCCTGCATTTCTGCGTTGGGGCGCCGTTGGCGCGGCTGGAGTTGCAGATTGCCCTGCCGATCCTGTTTGCGCGGCTACCCAAGCTGCGGCTTAGCGAAGCGCCGGTATACGGTGATGTTTACCACTTTCACGGGCTGACACAGCTTATGGTTACAGCAGATTAGGGGCGCTGCCCCTCGCTTCGCTCACCCCGGGATATTTTTGCCAAGATGAAGGGAATATTTTCACATTGGTCGAAATATCCTCGGGGGTGAGGCGAAGCCGAGGGGGCGCGAGCGCCCCCTACCCTTTGTTTACAGCGGCAAAACCGTTGTTGCCTTGATTTCTTCCATGCTGAGCAGTGCCGTGACGTTGTAGATCTTCACTTCGGAAATCAGCGCTTGGTAGAAGGTGTCATAGGCGCGGGCATTTTTCACCCGCACCTTCAGGATATAGTCGATATCGCCGGCAAGACGGTGGGCCTCCAGCACTTCGGGGCGCGAGCGCAGCACTTGCAAGAATTTGCGCTGCCAGTCGGCTTCGTGTTCCGAGGTGCGGATCAGCACAAAGAAGCAGGCTTCTAGCCCCAGACTTTCGGCGTCCAAGAGCGCGGTTTGGCGTATGATCACGCCTTGTTCGCGCATGCGGCGGATTCGGTTCCACACCGGGGTCTTTGACGACCCCACCTTGCGCGCAATTTCGTCCAGCGACTGCTCGGCGTCGTCTTGCAACTCTGCAAGAATTTTCCGGTCAAGGTCATCCAGTTGGGCTGCCATTCGCCTGTTCCTTGATTTTGCGGAAATTTCTTCCGCCTGCGGGCAGTATCGGAACATTCTTCCTTATCCGCAAGGGCATCTGGCCAAAAAGGGGGAAAATATCCTATATTGACGAGGCAAAACCACCGGATTCTGCCATGACCGCCCTGCCCGTTCCTTCTGCTGTTGCTGTCACCTTCGTGGGCGCGGGCCCAGGAGCTGCGGCGCATCTGACGCTTGGTGCTTATGGGGCGCTGCAGGCGGCGGATGTGGTTATTCATGATCGCTTGGTCGGGGCCGAGATTTTGGCGTTGATACCGGCGGCGGTGCGCAAGATCGACATGGGCAAAGAAGGCTTTGGTCCGTCGGCCGCGCAGGCTGATATCAACACGACCTTGGTGGCCGAAGCGCAAAGCGGTGCCAAGGTGGTGCGGCTGAAGGGTGGCGATTGCGGCATTTTCGGGCGGCTTGACGAAGAGATTGACGCGCTGGAAGCCGCTGGCCTGTCCTTTGTCATTCTGCCCGGCCTGACATCGGCGGTGGTGGCTGCGGCGAATATTGGCCAGTCGCTGACCCGGCGTGGTCGCAATGCATCGCTGCGCATTGTTACCGGACATGATATGGTGGGTTTTGCCGAACAAGACTGGCGGGCGATTGCGCGCGCGGGCGAAGTTACGGCGATTTATATGGGCAAGAAATCGGCCCGTTTCATTCAGGGCCGACTGTTGATGCATGGTGCCGACGCCGACACGCCGGTCAGCCTGATTGAAAATGTCTCGCGGCCAGACGAGCGGGTGATTGCCGCCACGCTGGCCACCCTGCCCGAAGCGGCGGCCCAGCTTGCAGGCCCCGCCGTGATCCTTTATGGGCTGTCCCCTCGTCGGACTGCTGCCGTCCTTCCTGCATTGAAAGAGGCCCTGGCATGAGCCGGAAATACATCCCCAAAGTTGTCACCGCCAATGATCTGCGTCTTGGTGATGTGGTTTATCTGACCGCAGATGACCGCTGGACCCGGCTGCACATCGAAGCAGAGCTGATCGAAGACGAAGAGCGCGCGCAGCTGCGGCTGGCGCATGCGGCGGCGCAAAAGACCGTGATCGTCGGCCCCTATCTGGCTGATGCCAAGCTGGGCCCGAACGGCCCCGAACCCATCCACTTCCGCGAGGCGTTCCGCACCCGTGGCCCTTCGAACTATGCCCATGGCAAACAGGCGGATCTGAACAATGTATGACTATTCCGACTTTGACGAAGCTTTCGTGCGCGCCCGTGTGGCGCAGTTCAGCGATCAGGTAAGCCGCCGTCTGGATGGCAGCCTGACCGAAGACGAATTTCGCCCGCTGCGCCTGATGAACGGGCTGTATCTGCAACTGCACGCCTATATGCTGCGCGTGGCCATTCCTTATGGCACGCTGTCGCCGCGCCAGATGCGGCAGTTGGCGCTGATTGCCGATACCTGGGATAAGGGCTACGGCCACTTCACCACCCGGCAGAACATTCAGTTCAACTGGCCCAAGCTGCCCGACGTTCCGGCGATCTTGACCGCTTTGGCCGATGTGCAGATGCACGCGATCCAGACCAGCGGCAACTGCGTGCGCAACGTCACCGCCGACCATTTCGCCGGTGCTGCTGCCGATGAAATCGAAGATCCGCGCCCCTATGCCGAACTGCTACGGCAGTGGTCGTCGGATCACCCGGAATTCCAATTCTTGCCGCGCAAGTTCAAGATCGCCATCACCGGCAGCCCGCATGACCGCGCCGTCACCAAGGCGCATGACATCGGGCTGCGCATGGTGCGCAACGCTGCCGGAGAGCCGGGCTTTGAGGTGATGGTGGGTGGTGGCCTTGGCCGCACCCCGATGATCGCCTTTACCGTGCGCGAGTTCTTGCCGGTGGCCGATCTGCTGCCCTATGTCGAAGCCGTGCTGTCGGTCTACAACATCCTTGGCCGGCGCGACAACAAGTACAAGGCGCGCATCAAGATCACCGTGCACGAAACCGGTCGGGAAGAGATTTCCCGCATGATCGAAGAGCGTTTTGTTGAAATGCGCCCGCAATTTGGCGGTGCCGATCAGGCGTTGCTGGCCGATATTCGCGCAGCCTTTGCCGCCCCGGCCTTCCGCACTGCCCCGGTTGACAGCTATGACGCATTCTACAAGGCCGATCCGGTATTCCGCGCCTGGGCGGACACCAACCTGGCCCAGCACCGCAACGATCAATATGCGATCGTGACGATCTCGGTCAAAGCGCATGGCGAAACCCCCGGCGATGCGACCTCTGATCAGATGCGGTTGATGGCTGATCTGGCGGAAAAATATGGCCATTCCGACCTGCGCATCAGCCACGAGCAAAACGTGATCCTGCCGCATGTGCATAAATCTGACCTGCCGGCCGTGCATGCCGCGTTGGTGCAGGCCGGTCTTGGCACCGCCAACGTCGGCCTGATCAGCGATAT
>JAHEDL010000047.1 GCA_024641255.1 Pseudorhodobacter sp. | reverse complement strand
TCATCGCGCTGTGCCCTGCCGCAGGTTGCCCGCGATAGGTGCGAAAAATCCTGTCCCAAACCGACAAGGCAAAGCCGTAATTGCTGTCATGCTCGGCGCGCAGCACCGAATGATGCACCCGATGCATGTCCGGCGTCACCAGAATCAGCCGCACGATCCGGTCCACCGCCCCCGGCAGGCGCAGGTTGGCGTGGTTAAACAGCGCGGTGCCGTTCAGCAAGATTTCAAACACCACCACCGCCGCCGCTTGCGGGCCAAGCCCATAGATCAGCGCGATTTTCAGCGCCATCGAGGCAAGAATTTCCACCGGATGAAACCGCAGGGCCGTCGTCACATCCATATCGCGGTCGGCATGGTGCATCCGGTGAAACCGCCAGAACAGCGGCACTTTATGGGTGATAAGGTGCTGTAACCAAATCGCAAAATCCAAGGCCAACAGCGTAAGCCCGAATTCCGCCCAGGCGGGCCAAGCCACAAGGTTCAACAGTCCCCAGCCCTTTGCCCCGGCATCCAACGCCGCGCCAACCGCCAGAAGCGGCAGCGCAAGTGCCATCCCGCGCAAGGCAACTGTGTTGATCACCGTCAGGCTAAGATTGGTAAACCAGCGGCCCGCCCGTGGCTGCACCCGGGGTCGTTTTGGCGTAAACGCCTCTAGCGCCGCGAAAACTGCGAACAAGCCCAGAAAAACCGAAAGCCGTATAATCGCTTCGTTCTGCATCCGACAGCCTCATATTCAGCAGTTTGAACATAAGGCTGTCGCTGCGAAAAAGCTAGCGCCGCACGCGCGGCTTGACGCGCGGTTCGGTCGACCGGATCTGCGACCCGGCGCCATGATCGGTGAACAGTTCCAACAGGCAAGCGTTGGGAATCCGGCCATCCAGAATCGTCACTGCCCGCGTGCCTTGATCAATCGCCATCAGCGCGGTTTCGGTTTTCGGAATCATCCCGCCCGAAATCACGCCATCCGCCGTCATTTGCCGGATTTCGTCGGGGGTGATCTGCGTCATCACCTCGCCCGCCGCGTTTTTCACGCCGGGAACGTCGGTCAGCAACAGCAAGCGGTCGGCCTGCAGCGCACCGGCAATCGCCCCCGCCGCAGTGTCACCGTTGACGTTGAACGTCTCGTTATCGGCCATGCCGGTCGCCACCGGTGCCACCACCGGAATGATGCCCGCGTTGTAAAGATCGCGCAGCACCTGCACGTTCATTTCCACCGGCTTGCCAACATATCCCAGCTCCGGATCATCGGCGACGCAGACCATCAGGTCATCATCCTTGCCGGAAATCCCCACGGCGCGCCCGCCCGCATCCATGATCGCCTGCACGATGCGCTTGTTGACCAGACCCGACAGGATCATTTCAACCACCTGCACCGTGGCCTTGTCGGTCACCCGCTTGCCGCGCACGAATTCCGATTTGATCCCCAGCTTGTTCAGCATGTCGTTGATCATCGGCCCGCCGCCATGCACCACAACCGGGTTCACCCCGACTTGCCGCATCAGCACGATATCGCGGGCAAATTCCGCCATTGCGGCATCATCGCCCATGGCGTTGCCGCCAAATTTCACCACCACCACAGCGCCGGTAAAGCGTTGCAGATAGGGCAGGGCCTCGGACAACAGTTTTGCGGTGGCTACGGCATCGGTCATGGTGAGGGTCTGCTGCTTCATCTGGGACACTCCGATTTTGCGCTTCCTAGCCCCTTTGCGCGCCCCTGCCAAGCAATGATTACAGGGTTAAGGCTTGGTAAATTTTGCGAAGCTAAGCCTTTGAAATATCGTCGCTGCCGGGGCGTCGCACAGGGCGACACTTGCAATCGCCCGGCAAAACCCGCAGCGTGGCACCGGAAAGCAGAGGCCCAAAATGACCGAACAGAAAACCCTTGTCCTGACCGGAGCAAGCCGGGGAATCGGCCACGCCACCGTAAAGCGTTTTGGCGCCGAAGGCTGGCGGGTGCTGACCTGCTCGCGCCAACCCTTCGATCCGCGCTGCCCTTGGCCGGGCGGCGAGGCCAACCACATTCAGATCGACCTTGCCGATCCCAACAAGACCATTGCCGCCATTGAAACCATCAAGGCCAAGATCAACGGCAAGCTGCACGCGCTGGTCAACAACGCTGGCATTTCGCCCAAAGGTCCGGGCGGCAGCCGCCTGAACACACTTGAAACCGATCTGCGCACGTGGGGGCAGGTGTTTCACGTCAATTTCTTCGCCAGCGTCATTCTTGCCCGTGGCCTGCAAGCCGAACTTGCCGCTGCCAAAGGCTCGATTGTCAACGTGACCTCAATCGCCGGGTCGCGGGTGCACCCCTTCGCGGGTGCCGCCTATTCCACCTCAAAGGCGGCGCTGGCGGCGCTGACCCGCGAAATGGCGCATGATTTCGGCCCGCTGGGCGTGCGCGTCAACGCCATCGCGCCGGGCGAAGTGGAAACCGCGATCCTGTCGCCGGGCACCGACAAGATCGTCGAAAAGCTGCCGATGCAGCGGCTTGGTCAACCCAAAGAGGTTGCCGACGTGATCTGGTTTCTGTGTTCAGATCAGTCCAGCTACATCTCGGGCGCCGAGATCGAGGTCAACGGCGCCCAACACGTCTAGCTTTTAGACCAGCGTTGCGATGATCGCCCGCAGCGTTTCAATGCCATCGCCCTTTTCCGAACTGGTCACCACCAGTTCGGGATAGGCCGCGGGGTGCTTTGCCAGAGCGCCCTTGACCTGTTCAATCGCGGCGTCACGTTCAGCCTTCGATACTTTGTCGGCCTTGGTCATCACGACCTGAAACGTCACCGCCGAACGGTCCAGCAGCGTCAGAATTTCTTCATCCACCGCCTTTACGCCGTGGCGGGTGTCAATCAGCACAAAAGCTCGGCGCAGCGTTTGCCGACCGGCAAGATAGGCTTTTAACAATGCCTGCCACTTTGCCACAATCGGCTTCGGCGCTTCGGCATAACCATAGCCAGGAAGGTCCACCAAAAACCGGTTCATCTCGCCCAAGGCGAAATAGTTGATTTCCTGCGTCCGCCCCGGCGTGTTCGACGCCCGCGCCAGGTTTTTCCGCCCGGTCAGCGCGTTGATCAGGCTGGATTTGCCCACGTTCGACCGCCCGGCAAAGCACACCTCAAGCCGGTCCGGCTCGGGCAGGCCCGACATCGCCACCACGCCCTTCACGAAATCAACCGGCCCGGCGAACAGCAACCGTCCGGCCTCGCGGGATTCGAATTCGGGCTCTGGGGCCAAAGTGAATTGCAGGCTCATGCCAGACTCCATTCATCGCCGACCGCGATCGGTCCGCTTTCTACCACTATCGCATAAACGCCGAAATCTTGATGGCCAAATGCCGATTCCAACGCTGCCAATGTATCGCCATCCACCCGGCCAGTTTGCGGGTCCACTGTAGTGGCCTTGCAACGGGTGATCCGTTCTTCGATCCGTAGCACCGCGCCACCGATCTTGATATGACGCCCGATCCAACCAAACTCGGCCCAAGCATCAGCCCCCGCCAACCACAGATTGCCGCGCCAGCGGTCTACCGACAGATCCATCGCCATTTTGGCCGACAGGTCTTTCAGCGACGCCAGATTCAGGATCGACACCGACGGAAAGTCACTATCCGTCATCCCGCGCCCTGCGCTTACAATGCCAACCGGCTGCGCGCGGTTTGCGGGGTTAAGCGGCCGCACCCAGGCCAGAAATCGCGCGACATCTTCTGCGGTGTCAGGGTGAAAGCAGATCTCACCCTGTTCGGGGTGCGTCAGGCAAATCTGGCCCGTCGCCGCGTCGAACACCGAAGTCATCGCCATCAACGCTGGCGCCTTCGCGCCGCGCGCAAAATTCATGCAGGGGTTCCAGCCGGGCTGCAGCTTTGCCGCCTCATGCGCCACCGCCCAGTGCCTGTCCCACGGCAGACACTCCCCCGCCAAAAGACGAACGGACGCGAGGGTTTCGCGTCCGTGTCCCTTGATCGGGTGCCGGCAAATCTGTGCCAGCGTTCCGGTCATTTCTTGCTTTTCTCGGCGGCGGCCTTTTTGCCAAAGCCGGCTTTGATATTGCCAAAGATATCCGGCTTGTGACCGTGGCTGCGCATGATCAGATATTGCTGCGTGAAGGTGATCGAGTTGTTGGTGATCCAGTAAATCACCAGGCCACTTGCGAAACCACCCAGCATGAACATGAACACGAACGGCATCCAGGCGAACAGCTGTTGCTGAACCGGGTCGGCGGGTGCCGGGTTCAGTTTCTGTTGCAGCCACATCGTCACGCCCAGCAGGATCGGCAGCGCCCCGATAAAGATGGTGGCCAGCAGGGTGTGCGGCGCGGGCGAGGCCCAGGGCAGCAGGCCGAACAGGTTGAACAACGACGAACTGTCAGGTGCCGAAAGGTCTTTGATCCAGCCAAAGAACGGTGATTGACGCAGCTCCAAGGTAACGAAGATCACCTTGTAAAGGCTGAAGAAAATCGGGATCTGGATAAAGATCGGCAGACAGCCCGCAGCCGGGTTGACCTTCTTTTCCTTGTAAAGCTGCATCATTTCCTTTTGCAGCTTTTGCTTGTCTTCGCCGGCGCGCTCTTTCAGCGCTTCGATTTCCGGCTGCAACTCTTTCATCCGCGCCATCGAGACGTAGGATTTATAAGCCAGCGGCAGCACCAGCACCTTCAAGAAGAAGGTCAGCGCGATGATCGCCAGACCCATGTTGCCGATCATACCATGCAGCCAGTGCAGCACGGCAAAGATCGGTTTGGTCAGGAAATAGAACCAGCCCCAGTCGATCGAATCGATGAAACCCGCGATGCCATCTTTGTTTTGATAGTTGCGAATGGTTTCCCATTCTTTCGCGCCCGCAAACAAACGGGTCGACGTTTCGGCTTTCGCACCCGGCGCAACCGTCATAACCGGCTGGCGCACTTCGGCCTGATAGATGTCCGAACCCGGCACATATTTGGTAACGGCGGTATAGGGTTTGCCCTGTTCCGGCACCAGCGTCGTCATCCAGTAGTGGTCGGTGAAGCCGATCCAGCCATCGGTGGTGGCTTCGACCACTTCGGCCGGATAACCTTCTTTGTCATTCGGCGTCAGGTTGGCGAATTTCTTGTATTTCAGCTCTTCAAGGCTGCCATCGGTGCGGCGCACCAGACCTTCATGCACCACATAGATGTTTTGCAGTTTGGGCAGGCCGTGGCGGGCGATTTGGCCGTAAGAATACAGGCTCGCCGGGGTAGTGCCGGTGTTTTCAACGCCATCGGTCACGGTGAACATAAAGTTGTCGTCAACGGCGATGGTGCGGGTAAAGTTCAGGCCTTTGCCGTTTTCCCAGTGCAGCGTCACCGGCTTGCCGGGCGAAAGCGTGCCACCCGAGGCGATCTTCCATTCCGATTTCGCGCCGGGCACGTCATCGGCGGTCAGGCCTGCGCCGGGAGCCCAGCCGAACACCGCGTAATACGGCGTCTCTTTGCCAACTGGCGACA
>JAHEDL010000045.1 GCA_024641255.1 Pseudorhodobacter sp. | reverse complement strand
TTCATCCACCAATGGCGTCGCCCACGCTACCCCACCGCAGGCTGCGTCGCCTTCGCCCGGCACGACCTGCTGTGGATCGCCAACCGCATCCAACCGCAAACCCGCCTGATCATCCGCTAATCCCTTCCCAAAGCGCTTCGGATTGCGTATCCTGCCCCTGCAAACGGGGGGAGACCATGGCAAAAGCACCGACAAAGCCCGACGATCAGATCTTGCAATTGCGCATGGCCCGCTCGGCCCCTGACCTGTGGCCGATGCTAGAGGAGCTGTATGGTGCCCACCCCCGCTATGCCGCCTTCCGCAAAGATCTGGAAAAGGCGCTGAAAGACGCATGGAAAGACCGTCCAGCCGATCTTAAGCTATTGGATTTACAGCGTGATCTTGAACCAGATTGGTTTCAGCGCGCCGATATGGCAGGCTATGTTTTCTACATCGACCGCTTTGCTGGCACCCTGACTGGTGTGCTGGATAAGCTGGATTATCTGGAAGAACTGGGCATCAAATACGTCCATTTCATGCCCTGCCTAAAGCCCCGCCCCGGTGATTCCGACGGCGGCTATTCGGTGATGGATTACCGCAGCATCAACCCCGATTATGGCACATTAGACGATTTCAAAGCGGTTTCGGCGCAATTACGGGCGCGCGGCATCTCGCTTTGCATCGACCTTGTGCTGAACCACACCGCCAAAGAACACGAATGGGCGCTGGCCGCCACACAGGGCGACGCGTGGGCGCAGGGGCTTTATCACATGTTCGACAGCCCCGACTTGCCCGACGCCTATTCCAAGACTCTGGTCGAGGTGTTCCCCGACAATGCACCCGGCAACTTCACCCATTACCCCGCTTTCGGCAAATGGGTCTGGACCACCTTCAACGAACATCAGTGGGATCTGAACTGGGCCAACCCTGACGTTTTTCTTGAAATCACCAAGATCATGCTGCACCTCGCCAACACCGGCGTTGACGTGCTGCGGTTGGATGCGGTGGCCTTCATGTGGAAACGCATGGGCACGCGCTGCCAATCCGAACCCGAAGTGCATATGCTGCTGCAAGCCTTGCGCGCCTGTAGCCGCATCGCCGCCCCAGCCGTGATCCACCTGGAAGAAGCCATCGTCAGCCCGCAAGAAATGCTGCCCTATCTTGGCCGTGGCAAACACGATGGCCGCGAAGGCAACCTTGCCTACCACAACTCGCTGATGGTGCACTTCTGGGGCGCGCTGGCCACCCGTGACACCCGGTTGATGAGCCATGTTCTGGCCACCCACTTCCCCGACCGGCTGACCAACGCCACCTACGCCACCTATATCCGCTGCCACGATGATATCGGCTGGGCCGTCACCGACGAAGACGCGGCGGCGCTGCATATCTCGGGGCCGGCCCATCGCACCTTCTTGTCGGATTTCTACGAAGGCGGCTTCCCCGGCAGCTTCGCCCAAGGCGTGCTGTTTCAGGTCAACGAAGAAACCGGCGACAAGCGGATTTCCGGCAGCTTCGCCTCGCTTGCCGGTCTGGAAAAAGCCCAAGACGACCACGACCGCGAAACGGCGGTGCAGCGTATCCTGATGGGCCACGCCCTTATCGCGGCCTTTGGCGGCATCCCGCTGATCTATATGGGCGACGAACTCGCGATGCTGAACGACTACAGCTATCGCGATCAGCCAGACCACGCGCATGACAGCCGTTGGGTGCATCGCCCGAAAATGGATTGGGCGCTTGCCGCAACCCGCCACTCTGGCAACTCTGCCGCGTCGCATTGCTTCCTTGGCACCCAGCATATTCTGGCCCGCCGCCGCGCCACGCCCGGCCTGCACGCCGCCCACCCCACCAAAATCGTGCAAACTGGTCTGGACCCGGTGTTTGCGGTGCAACGTCAGGCCCCCACCGGGCCAATCCTGTGCTTGTTCAACTTTTCAAACCACTGGCAGCATGTGTCGGGCGCATGGTTGCAGGCGCATGGCGTCACCCATTGGCATGATGAGTTGTCAGACGAGATCGTCACCCTGCACGGCGACCATCTGGCACTGCCGCCCTATGCGCGGGTCTGGCTAACCTAAGCGTCAGCCGTAATTCCGCGCCCCGAAAATCGCAGATCCCACCCGCACATGGGTGGCGCCTTCGGCAATCGCGGCCTCAAAATCGCCGCTCATCCCCATCGACAGGCCGACAAGCCCGTTGCGCGCCGCCATGCCCGCCAGCATCTTGAAATGCGGCGTCGACTCTTCGCCTTCGGGCGGAATACACATCAACCCCGCCAACGGCAGGTCCATCGCGCGACAGCTTGCCACGAACGCATCGACATCATCGGGCAAGACCCCGGCTTTCTGCGGCTCTAACCCCGTGTTCACCTGCACGAACACCTCGGGCGACGCGCCGCGCCCCTGTGCCAGCTTCGCCAGCTTTTCCGCCAAAGACGCCCGATCCACCGTGTGAATCGCATCAAACAACTCGACCGCCAGCTTTGCCTTGTTGGTCTGCAACGGCCCAATCATATGCACCGCCACCGGCCCGAACTCTGCCCGAAACCCCGGCCACTTCGCCGCCGCTTCCTGCACATAATTTTCGCCAAACAGCCGATGCCCGGCCGCCAACACCTCGCGCACCCGCGCGTCCGGCTGCACCTTGCTGACCGCGATCAACTGAACCGATCCGGCCTTGCGCCCCGCCGCCGCCTCTGCCGCCGCGATCCGTGCTGTAATGGCTTGCAATGACATGGTGCCTCCGCGATTTTTCGGCACTTGGCCACAGTGGCACCGAAAAGGAAAGCCCGCCGCCGCTTGATGTGGCAGGGGTCGCCCCGTAGAAAGGGCCAACCAGTCAAAAGGGGCGCTCCATGAGCTTTAACATCGACAAGCTGCTGCGCAGCGCCAAGGCCGAGCTTAAAGCCGGTCGCGCCGCCGCTGCGCGGGTGTCGCTGTTGCAAGCCCTGGATAAATTCCCCGACAACACCCGCCTGCTGACGCAATTGGCCGAGGTGCAGGCCGCCGCCACCGGCCTGCCGCCCCGCCCCTTTGCCGCACCCCATCTACAACATTTCTTGCGCCGCCGCGCCACCGCCGGCTTGCCCGCCGCCATCGAAGAAATGGCCGCCGCCGTTCGGTTAAACGCCAACAACCCGTGGGCGCACGGCGTTCTGGGCGGCGCCTTGATGGAGGCAAATCTGCTGCCCGGCGCCATCCGCCACCTTCGGCTGGCCCTGCGGCTGGACCCAAACTACCGCGAAGCGCGGCTTAACCTTGCCAATGCCCTGCGGCAATCAGGCGATTTTGCCGAAAGCCTTGCGACGCTTGAAACGCTGATCAAACTCCACCCCGATTTCGCGCTGGCACTGCTGCTGCACGCCCGCCTGCTGGCGCAGTTGCAGCGCGACACCGAAGCCGTCGAAAGCTATAGCCGCTATCGCGCCATGGTCCCCGCCGACACCGGCGCCACCATTGATCATGCCGCAAGCCTTGTGATGCTGCACCAGCTTGATCAGGCCGAAGCCCTGCTGCGCGGCGTGCTGCAAACCGCCCCCAACACCGCGCGGGCGCATGGCAACCTGGGCAATATCTTGCTGTCGCGCGGTCAACTGGCCGAAGCGGTCGCCGAATTTGAAACCTCGCTGCGGTTGGAACCGCGGGCGACGATCAGCTTTTTCAACCTTGGCCGCGCCAAGGATTTCACCGCCGATGACCCGCTTGTCGCGACGATGGCCGCTTTGGCGGGCGACAGTTCCTTGGACCTTGATGAACAGATCGCGCTGCATTTCGGTCTGGCCAAAGCCTACGAAGACATCGGCGATGCCGACGCCAGCTTTGCGCATCTGCAAACCGGCAACAATTTGCGTGCCCGCCAAACCGGCTACACGCTTGACCGGGATCGCACTGCTTTGGCCGACCTGCTGAACCGCTTTTCTGCCGCCGCCCCTGCCCTTGCCGCCGCCCCACTGCCGCGCCGCCCGGTGTTCGTGCTCGGCATGATGCGCTCTGGCACCACCTTGATGGAGCAGATCCTGTCGTCGCACCCGTTGGTGCATGGCGCGGGCGAATTGGAAACCCTGCCACAGCTTGCCGCAGCCGAAATGGCCAAGACCCCCGGCATGCTGGACGAAGCCGCCCTGCGCCGCATCCGCGACGGCTATCTTGCCACCCTTACCGCCCTGCCGGGCCGCGAACCCGTGGTGATCGACAAACTTCCGGCCAACTTCCGCATGATCGGCCTGATCCGCAAAGCCCTGCCCGAAGCCAAAATCCTGCACATGCGCCGCGATCCGGTGGCGGTGTGCTGGTCGATCTACAAGACCTTGTTCACCAATCTTAGCATCGGCTACGACAACAGCCTTGCCGACACCGCCGGTTACTACGACCTCTATGAAGCCATGATGCAGCAATGGCGCGTCGAATACCCGGATGGCTTCATGGATATCGACTACGAATCCCTTACCCGCGACCCAGAACCGCTGATCCGCGCCGCGCTAGACTATTGCGATCTGCCGTTCGATCCGGCCTGCCTTGCCCCGCAAAACAACCAACGCTCGGTCCGCACCGCCTCGGTCCGGCAGGTGCGCAGCGGCATCTATCAAGGCAGCAGCGGCAAATGGCGTGCCTTCACCCCGCATCTTGCCCCGCTGCTGGCGCATTTCAACCAAAGCGCCGGCTAAGCAAAGCTGGCAAAGTCGGCCGCATTAACCCCACCCTCGGCCCGGCCCTCGCGGAAAAGCTCGGCCTTCAACGCCGCATAGTCAAACCCAGTCACCCGGCGCGGCGTGATGCGGTTTGTCGGAACGAAATGCCGCAGCAACGCCCGTGGCACATCAAGGTTCCAGCGGCCCGCCGGATGCGGAAAGCTCATATTGCCAATCATGGCGCGAATATTAGCCTCAAGAATAAACGGCTCGCCCCGCTGATCGACAATCAGATCAAACGCACAGGCCGCCAGCCCCAACGCCTGCGCGGCCTTGATGCACAGCTCGATCGCTGCCGCCGGAGCATGCTCTAACCCGCCACTGATCTCATCCGACAAATCGGCTTTGGTGCTGGTCATCAACCACACCCGTTCGCCCAGTGCCGGAATCCGATCATAGCTATCGCCATTCAGCAGCAGCGCCATTTCGGCCTGCGCAAAATCAACATCCCGCTGAAGGTAAAACGGGTTGGCCTTGCGGCTTTCACTGCGCAGCTTCAACAACTGCCGCGTGCTGCGCAGGCCATCCCCCACCACGTTTTGCGGAAACCGTCTGGTCGCAGCCACCGCCTTACTGCCCACCACAAAGATGCGAAACTCGCGGCCCACAACATGCTGCTCTACAAGAAACCGCTGTTTCGGGTTCAACCTGACATGTTCTTCCACCAGCGCGGGCGTCAGGTTAAGCCGTGTGTCCTTGCCCAAAGACCCGGTCACAGGCTTCACCACCAGCCGCGTGATACCAGCGGCGGCAAAGCGATGCAGCAAGTCCAGATTATCAATCGAAACCGCGCCACCGGCCGGG
>JAHEDL010000041.1 GCA_024641255.1 Pseudorhodobacter sp. | reverse complement strand
ATGAGATGTACTATCTGAACGTCATGGCCGGACCGCGCCGCAACTGGCGGTTTGAAAACGACCCGGATCACGACTGGATCTATCGGCGCGACAATCCGGCTGCCTGAAGGGCGGCATCAGACGACACCAACCGCAGCGACACGCCGGGGCAAAGCCCGCGCAATTCGTGTTCGATCATTTGCGGTTTTGGCAGCGGCGGCGCCATGACAAGGCAGTCGCCGCGATAGCCAAGCTCTGCCAGCGCGGTTAGAATTTGCGCGGCATCCAGCATTCCGGCAAACAGCGGAAAGATCACAAGCTCTGGTGCGGCGGCGGCAAGCGATGCCGCATCAAGCCGTTCAAACGGCAGCGACACAATCTCGTGCCCCGCAAATTGCGTCGTCATATCGACCGCACTGATGTACAACACCCGCCGTGGCAGGGCCGCAACCTGTTCAGACCGTTCTGCTGCCATAGGTCTGCCCTGTTCTTGTCCCATGTTGCCCGTTTGTATCTTGCACGCATTTTTGCGCACACTCAAGACGCGAGGCGGTGCGGTTTGGCTCTGCTTGGGGGCGCGTGGCGGGGATGCAGGCCGAACTGGTCAAGGCGCGGCTCTCGGGCTAGGCAGAGGCAAACGGAGGGGGAAGCGATGGCAACCGAAACCACAGCTGGGACGTTGATTGAAGGCTTGCCGTTGCCGGTGGTGGTGGTGGCGCGCGATGCCCGGGTGATCGAGGCGAACCCGTTGGCGGTGGCGCTGTTTGGCGAGGCGATCCTTGGGCGGCATCATGGTTTGACGTTTCGTTCGCCCGACCTGTTGGCTGCGATTGAGGCGGCGCTGAGCAAGGGCCAATCGGCCAAGGTGCGGCATGTGCAAACCGGATCGGCGCAGGACAGCGTTTATGAAATCACCGTGTCTGCAACGCCGCAGGGGGTGGTTTGCGCCTTTGAGGATCGTTCGGCTTGGGAGCAGATGGACCAGATGCGGCGCGATTTTGTCGCCAATGTCAGCCACGAGCTGCGCACGCCGCTGACTGCGCTGTTGGGCTTTATTGAAACCTTGCGGGGGGCGGCGCGCAACGATGCCGTCGCGCGCGAGCGGTTTTTGGCGATCATGGCGGGCGAGGCCGAACGGATGAACCGTTTGGTGCGCGATTTGCTGCATCTCAGCCGGGTCGAGGCCGAAGAGCGGGTGCGCCCGTCTGACGAGGTGGATCTGGCGGCGCTGTTGCGCACCGCGGCATCCTCGTTGCGCCCGGTGGCCGAGGCGGCGCAGGTGCGCCTGCGGTTAGAGGGGGCAGAGGCAGAGCTGTTGCTGCGGGCCGATCGCGATCAGATGATGCAGGTGATGACCAACCTGATTGAAAACGCTGTGAAATATGGCAGCGCGCCCGGCGGCGAAGTGCGGGTAACGCTTGGGCGTGAAACCGGGCCGCGCGGGCCGCAACTGCGTTTGGTGGTGGCCGATCAGGGCGAAGGCATTGACGCCATTCATCTGCCGCGCCTGACTGAACGGTTTTACCGGGTCGATGGCCACCGGTCGCGCGAAAAGGGCGGCACTGGTTTGGGCTTGGCGATTGTGAAGCATATCGTCAACCGCCACCGGGGGCGGCTGTTGATTGAAAGCGAAAAGGGCAAGGGCAGCCGATTCTCGGTTTTGCTGCCATGTGACAAAAGTTAACCCCGCAGGCGCGGCTTATCGGGCGTCAGCGCTGGGATTTGTGGGAAAACCGCTGCCAAGCGGGGTTCTTTTCGGGAAAATCACAGAGTTTTCGGGGTAATGGCTTTTTGGTCATAAAACTGTTACAAAACTGTCGCAAAACCGAATTGTGACAGCCCTACACGGGGCGGCGAAGGGTTGGCCAACCGGGCCACTCTCAACCGAGTAAACTGGAGAGCATGATGTCTCTGATCAAATTGATTCCTTCGGCTGTCGCAATTCTGGCCGCCTCGACCGTGATCGCTTCGGCACGCGACCAACTGCAGATCGCTGGTTCGTCGACCGTTCTGCCCTATGCCACCATCGTGGCCGAGGCTTTTGGCGAAAACACCGATTTCCAAACTCCGGTTGTTGAAGGTGGCGGTTCGGGCGCTGGCCGCAAGGCGCTGTGCGAAGGCGTGGGCGAAGAGACCATCGACATCGCAAACTCGTCGTCGCGCATCAAGCAATCCGACATCGACACCTGCAAAGCCAACGGCGTGACCGACATTATGGAAGTCCGTATCGGCTATGATGGCATCGTGTTCGCCTCCGACATCAACGGCCCGGATTTCGCCCTGACCCCGATCGACGTGTTCCACGCCATTGGCGCCAAGGTTGCCAAGGATGGCGCGCTGGTCGACAACACCGCCAAGACCTGGGCTGACGCCAACGCTGCCCTGCCGGCACAAGACATTCTGGCCTTCATTCCGGGCACCAAGCACGGCACGCGTGAAGTGTTCGACACCAAAGTTCTGCTGGAAGGCTGCAAGGCCGACGGCGCCTATGATCTGTATCTGGCCGCTTCGACCGGCGCAGATGACGACGCCAAGAAGAAAGAGGCAGAGGCCGCTTGCTTCACCACCCGCACCGATGGCGCTTCGGTCGACATCGACGGTGACTACACCGAAACCCTGTCGCGCATCGACGCCAACAAGAACGCCGTTGGCGTGTTCGGTCTGTCGTTCTACGAAAACAACACTGACAAGCTGAAAGTCGCCACCGTTGACGGTATCGTGCCATCGGTCGAGACGATCTCGAAGGGCGAATACCCGGTGTCGCGTCCGCTGTACTTCTACGTCAAGAAAGCCCACATCGGCGTGATCCCCGGCCTGAAAGAATACATCCAGTTCTTCGTGTCTGACGAAATGGCCGGCCCGGATGGCGCCTTGGCAGACTACGGTCTGGTTCCCGATCCGGAACTGGCAGCAACCCAGGCAGCTGTCGAAGCTGAAACCGTGATGGGTCCGCTGGAATAAGCATAACTTTGGGGGGCGCGAGGCAGCTTGCGCCCCCTTCCTCTTTTACGGCAGGACGACCATGAGCCCAGGCCTTCTTACTCTCCTCATCCTTGTCCTAGCCCTTGCAGGATATCTGATCGGTCGTAGCCGCGCTGTGGCGCAAGTGGCTGGCGACATTCGCAAATTGCATTCGTTGCCGCCGTTCTATGGCCGCATCACTGCACTGCTGACGGCGGTTCCGGCCTTGTTGCTGGTGGCTGCGTGGTTGTTGGCAGAACCGCTGTTTCTGGAAAGCAAAGCGCTTTCCCTGATCAACCCTTCGGAAATTCCGGCTGGCAAATCTGCTGCCCTTGTGATGGCCGATGTGCGCCGCGTGGCAGAGGGTCTGACTGCGCTTCAAGCGCGTGGTGACGATCTTGCGCCTCTGCTGGCAGACCCGACCAAGCTGAAAACCGCGCTGAACGATGCGGGCATTGTGCTTGAAACCGAACCGACGGTGTCGACCCTTGCCGCGACGCAGGCGCTACGCGATGCGAGCAAAACCTCACGGCTGGCGATGACGGCGGCGGCTTTGGCGCTGGCGGTGGCTGGGCTTGGCTTTGCGCTGTCGCGCATCACGCCGGAATTCCGCGCCCGCAATGCCACCGAACGCTTTGCGATGTGGCTGTTGGTGGGCTGTTCGCTGATCGCGGTGCTGACCACGGTGGGCATCGTGGCGTCACTGCTGGTCGAATCCATCCACTTCTTTGAACTTTATCCGGCGACCGACTTCTTCTTCTCGGCCAACTGGACACCGAAATTCGGCGGCGGCTCTAGCCTTGGCATCCTGCCGCTGCTGTGGGGCACGCTTTATGTTTCTGCCATCGCACTGGTTGTTGCGGTGCCGATTGGGCTGATGTCGGCGATCTATTTGGCCGAATATGCCAGCAAATCGACCCGGTCTTGGGTCAAACCCGCCATCGAGGAGCTGGCAGGTATTCCGACCATCGTTTACGGCCTGTTTGCGCTGATCACGGTCGGCCCCTTGCTGCGCGATTACTTTGCCGAACCGCTGGGCTTGGGCAATTCGTCGTCCTCGGTGATGACGGCTGGTCTGGTGATGGGCATCATGGTGATCCCCTTCGTGTCGTCGCTGTCGGATGACATCATCAACGCCGTGCCGCAAAGCTTGCGTGATGGTTCGCTTGGCCTTGGCGCCACGCCATCGGAAACCATCCGTCAGGTGGTGATCCCGGCGGCACTGCCGGGCATCGTTGGCGCCATTCTGCTCGCGGCCTCGCGTGCCATTGGCGAAACCATGATCGTGGTGATGGGGGCAGGGGCGGCCGCACAGCTTTCGCTGAACCCGTTCGAAGCCATGACAACGGTGACGGTGAAAATCGTCAGCCAGTTAACCGGCGATACCGAATTCGCTTCGCCCGAAACCCTTGTCGCCTTTGCGCTTGGCCTGACCCTGTTCGCGCTGACGCTGGCGCTGAATATCATCGCACTTGTGATTGTGCGCAAATACCGGGAGCAATACGAATGACAGCCACCCCCCGGATTTCCCTGTTCGCGCAGGATACCCGCACCAAACGCCGCAATGCTGCCGAAGCCCGCTTTCGCAGCTACGGTCTGGCCGCCATCGTCTTGGCGCTGTTGGCGCTGGTTTGGCTGTTGATCTCTATCTTCAGCGGCGGCCTTCCGTCCTTCAAGCAATCCTTCCTGACCTTTCCGGTCACGTTGGAGGAATCGGTTCTGGACAAGGGCGGCAAACGCGATCCTGCTGTTATGGCCAAGGCCACCACGGTGACCTATGCCAAGGTGCTGGCCAAGGCGCTGGAAGCCGAAGTTGCCGCCAAGGGTCTGGAAACCAAGCTGAAAACCAAAGATCTGGCCAAGATGATTTCCGAAGAGTCGCCAGCCACGCTGCGCGACCGCGTGCTGGCAGACCCGTCGCTGATCGGGCAAACCATTCAGGTTTCGGTTTTGGCTTCGGGCCGGATCGACGGCTATTACAAAGGCCGCGTGACGATGGAGTCGGCGGCAAAAGACAAGAACACCTCGCCCGAACAACTGGCGCTTGCCGATCAGTTGAAGGCAGCGGGTGTGCTGACCATGCAGTTCAACTCGGGCTTTCTGACCATGCCCGACGCCTCTGACAAACGCCCCGAAGCGGCAGGTCTGGGCGTGGCCATCATCGGGTCCCTTTACATGATGGTGGTGGTGCTGGTGCTGGCGCTTCCCATTGGCGTCGCGGCTTCGGTCTACCTGGAAGAATTCGCGCCGAAGAACCGCATCACCGATCTGATCGAGGTCAATATCGCCAACCTCGCGGCGGTGCCGTCGATTGTTTACGGTATTCTTGGCTTGGCAATCTTCATCAACTTTGCCGGCTTGCCGCAATCTGCGCCCATCGTCGGTGGCCTTGTGCTGACGCTGATGACCCTGCCGCGCATCATCATCCCGACCCGTGCGGCGCTGAAAGCCGTGCCGCCGTCGATCCGGGACGCGGCGCTGGGGGTAGGGGCGTCTAACCTGCAAACCATCACCCACCATGTGCTGCCCTTGGCAATGCCGGGCATCC
>JAHEDL010000188.1 GCA_024641255.1 Pseudorhodobacter sp. | reverse complement strand
CGGACGATCGGGTCGATCTTCCACTTATGGTTCCAGACGCGCGTGGCAATGTCGACCATGTCGGTCCTCCCTTTGCCGACCTGTCTACGGCATTATCGCGGGCAAGGTCAAAATGATCTCGTGTGTCCGAACCAGCTTGGTAAAGACAGTACATCGCTGTGACGAGAGCCGCACAGCCGTATCTTGCGCGGCCAAGCGCGCAATACTGACAGCTTCAGTCAATCCAAGTGACGCCTGCAGCAACAGTTTTGGCTTTCGCGTCCGCAAGCGACCCGTTCAGGTCAATCGCACGGCACATATCGGCCCGAAGTGTTACGGCAAAACCCAAACGAGCTGCATCCAGTGCCGAATAGGCGACGCAAAAATCGGTCGCCAAACCAACCAGCGTCAGGGTTTTGATTTTTCGGTCACGCAAATAACCTTCGAGCCCAGTCGGGGTGGTATGATCATTTTCAAAGAATGCTGAATAGCTATCGATTTCGCGGCGAAATCCTTTGCGAATAACAAGCTGAGCCGGGTCGGTTTGAAGGCCATGGTGAAACGCCGCGCCTTTTCTGCCCTGCACGCAATGCGTGGGCCACAGCACTTGCGGCCCGTAAGGCATGGCGACAATCGAAAATGGCGCTGCACCGGGGTGGTTACTGGCAAAAGACGAATGATCGGCGGGATGCCAATCTTGCGTCAGCACGACACAGGAAAATTCGGCCATCAAGGCGTTGATGGGGGACACGATTTCATCGCCAGCCGGGATAGCCAGCCCACCGCCGGGGCAGAAATCATTTTGCAGGTCGATCACGATAAGGGCTTCATCGGTGCCGCGCATGGCGATCTCCTTTTTTGGCATGATTTATTGCGTAAGGACTGCAGCGATAGGCGTCAACGGAAAGTGGATTGGTCTGCTTTGCACTTATACATCGTGCGCGCCGTTCGGTGCGGGCGCGCGGTCACGCACAAGGCCAGATGATTCGTCGGGCTTGGTGCGGCTGGATGGATGGCTGCGTGGCATCGGCAAGCCATAACAGAACGGAAAACCTATGTTCAGAAAACACATTTAAATTAGATCTTTCAAAAACAATTGGTTAAATTGGCATCTCGGACATGCTTCATCCTGAGACAAGCTGTCCTCTTGCCAGCGCAAGGCGCAGATACTACCGCAATCGCATGATCACAGTTGCCGCACTCTATCACTTCACCCGCTTCCCGGATCCCGCTGCTTTGCGTGGGCCGCTTTTAGATCTTTGCACTGCTGAAGGTGTCAAAGGGTCGCTATTGTTGGCCCGCGAAGGCATCAATGGCACCATCGCCGGTTCGCGTCAGGGTATTGATGCGGTGCTGGCGCATTTGCGGGCCCTGCCGGGGTGCGATGCGCTGGTACATAAGGAAAGCTATGCCGAAGCCATGCCGTTTGGGCGCATGAAGGTGAAGCTGAAGCGCGAAATCGTCACGATGGGGCAGCCCGACGTTGATCCGGTGGCGCGCGTTGGGTCTTACGTCGCGCCGGAAGACTGGAACGCGCTGATCTCATCGCCGGACGTGGCATTGATTGACACGCGCAACGATTATGAATTTGGCATTGGCACCTTCGAAGGTGCGGTCGATCCAGATATTCGGACCTTCCGTGACTTTCCGAAATGGTGGGAAGATCATAAAGACGAATATCGCGGCAAGCGCATCGCCATGTTCTGCACCGGCGGTATTCGTTGTGAAAAATCAACGAATTATTTGCTTGGCCAAGGCGTGAATGAGGTTTTTCACCTTAAGGGCGGCATCCTGAAATACCTTGAAGATGTGCCAGCCGAACAGTCGATGTGGAACGGCGAATGCTATGTGTTTGATGGCCGTGTGTCGGTTGGCCACGGTTTGGTGCCGGGTGACTATGATAGCTGCCACGCTTGCCGTCGCCCGATAAGCGCGGAAGACAAATTGCGCCCGGAATATGAACGCGGGGCGTGCTGCCATCAATGTGCCGATGAATACAGCGAAGCAGATCGTGCGCGCTTCCGCGAACGTCAGCGCCAGATGGACCTTGCCGAAACGCGCGGTGAAAAGCACTTCGCGGATTAGGTCGGTTCCGGAAAGCGCCAGTTTTCCGCTGCTGCGGCGATTTGCGTGGCAGTGGACTTCAGCGTTTCTGCAAACTGCGCCAGCGCGACAAGATTTCTTTGCGCCGTTGTCGAGGTAATCGATAGCGCCCCAATCGCACGCCCGTTTCGCGACAAGATTGGGGCTGCGCAGCAGATAATCCCGGCTTCGTGCTCTTCGCGGTCAAAGGCATGGCCTACGCGTCTGATTTCAGAAAGCTCTGCCTGCAACTTTGCCGCACTATCTAACGTGGTTTCGGTGAAGCGATGAAAGGACTGCTGCGCGGTCGCCGCTTTCAGCGCTTCGGCTGGCAAGTACGCCAGCATCGCTTTGCCAACCCCTGTGCAATAGGCTGGCCCCACTTTGCCCGCAGATGAAAACATTTCGACCGGCCGCGCCGCGTTGCGTTTGTCGACATACAGCACCTGCCCTTGGTCCATCTGCGCAAGATGAATGGTTTCGCCCGTCTCGCGGGCCAGAGCATCCAGAAACGGCCGCGCAATTGGTGCAAGTGAGCTTTGCGTCCAAGCTGAATGCGCCAGCCGAACCAAGCGCATCCCAAGGCTGTAAGTCCCAAGCTCTTTGTCAAAGCTCAGCATGCCCTGATGTGTTAAGGTCTGCAAAAGCCGATAAAGCGTTGCTTTTGGGAAGCTACTGGTCGTCAGCAACTCGCTAAACCGGACCGGCGCTTTGGCCGCTGCAACCGTTTCCAGCACGTCCAGCGCCTTGCCAACAGTGCCGTCCGACTGACCTTCATATTGCATGCTGTGTGTCCCGCCGTTGACAGCCGAAAGAATAGCCGCCATATTTTCCACTATGCAAGACTAAGTTTCAAATAATGAGACCAACGTCATGCTCCGTCCTAAATTTGGTGCCATCCACATGACGACGTCTAGTCAACACAGCGACATCTCAGCGGATTGGATTGCCGTTGATTGGGGAACTTCCAATCTGCGCGCATGGGCGATGGGTGCCGAGGGCGTTTTGGCGTTCGCCGAATCTGACGCGGGCATGGGAAAACTGGCGCGAGATCAGTTTGAACCTGCGCTGTTGCGGTTGGTCGAACAGTGGCTGAGCGATGTCGTAACGCCAATCGTGGCTTGCGGCATGGTGGGCGCGCGCCAAGGCTGGCAAGAGGCGCCTTATCGTGCTGTTCCCTGTGCGCCGGTTGCATCCGGTGATCTGGTTCGTGTTCAAACCCAAGACCCACGCCTGCAGGTGATGATCGCCCCCGGTTTGTCCCAGCTCTCTCCTCCAGACGTGATGCGCGGCGAAGAAACGCAAATTGCCGGTGCTTTGGCGCTGATGCCGAATTTCGATGGCGTGTTTTGCCTTCCCGGCACCCATTCAAAATGGGCGCATGTTTCCGCAGGCGAAGTTGTCAGTTTTCAGACTTTCATGACCGGCGAATTGTTTGCGCTTTTGTCAGGGCAATCGGTTTTGCGCCACGGCATGGCAGAGGGTGGCTGGGACGAAGTGGCTTTTGACGCTGGTGTGTCCGAAGGCATGGCGCGGCCCGAGAAAATCTCGGCACGTCTGTTTACCTTGCGGGCAGAAGGCTTGCTTGCCGGTCTATCGTCGGCATCAGCGCGCGCGCGCTTGTCAGGCTTGCTGATCGGCATAGAACTCGCTGCCGCAAAGCCATATTGGCTGGGGCAGCAGGTAAGCTTGATAGGGTCCGAAGCCCTTTGCGCCAATTACGCGCGCGCCTTGGCGGCGCAGGGCTTAACGGCAACGCAGCTTGACGCTACTGCTTGTACATTGTCTGGCCTCGCCACAGCGCGCGGCGTTTGGAAAAAGGCTCGCCCATGATCCGCCCCATCATTGCAATTCTTCGTGGAATCACGCCGGCAGAGGCCGTTCCCGTTGCGCAGGCGCTGATTGCAGCGGGGATCACCCGCATCGAGGTGCCGCTAAATTCGCCGCATCCGATGACATCGATTGCCGCCATGGCCAAGGCCTGTGGCCACCAAGCCGAAATCGGCGCTGGCACGGTGCTGACGGTGCGCGATGTGAATGAAGTTGCCGATGCTGGCGGCAAGTTGATCGTGTCGCCGAACTGTGATCCCGAGGTTATTCGCGCCACAAAATCCGCAGGTCTGTCCAGTTGGCCGGGTGTTATGACCCCAACCGAATGTTTCGCGGCCCTGGCTGCAGGTGCTGATGGGCTAAAGATTTTTCCGGCATCGCTGATCGGCCCTGACGGCCTAAAAGCAATCCGCGCGGTGTTGCCCAAGGGCACGCAGGTCTATGCGGTTGGCGGCGCAGGGGCTTCCAATTTTGGTATGTGGCTTAAGGCGGGTGCTGATGGTTTTGGCATTGGCACCGCGCTTTATACCCCGGGTCTGTCCGTGGCCGAAGTCGCCACCCGCGCGCAAGAAATCGTGGCTGCTTATGACGAGGCTGCGAAATGATTTTTGACAACCGCCTTTGCACTCTGGGTGAAGGCCCGCTTTGGCACCCGGAACGTGAACAAATGTTCTGGTTTGATATCGTGAACCAAAAGATGCTGTCGCAAGACCGCGACGGCCCGCGGGAATGGCGCTTCCCCGAGATCGTTTCGGCGGCAGGATGGGTTGATCAGGATGTGCTGCTGATTGCAGGCGAGCGGGATCTTTTTCTGTTCGACCTTGAATCCGAAGAGGTCGAAACCGTCTGCTTGCTAGAGCAAGACAAGCCCAAGAATCGTCCCAACGATGGCCGCGCCGACCCTTTTGGTGGCTTTTGGATTGGCACTATGGGCAAAACAGAAGCCCTTGGCGCGGGGGCAATCTATCGCTTTTATCGCGGCGAAATCCGTAAGCTTTACGATGGCATATCGATCCCTAATTCGATCTGCTTCCCGCCCGACGGCAAGTCAGCCCATTTTTCAGATACCGTAACCCAAAAGGTGATGCGGGTCGCGCTGGACGAAAATGGCTGGCCCAAGGCCGCGCCCGAGGTGTTTTTGGATCTTACCGCCCACGGATTTTACCCCGACGGTGCCGTTATTGACGCCGCTGGGGTGATGTGGCTTGCGCAGTGGGGCGCTTCGCGCGTGGCCGCGTATATGCCCGACGGCAGTTTCTTGCGCGAGGTCAATTTCCCTGCACCGCACACGTCCTGCCCGGCCTTTGCTGGGCCGAACCTGTCGGCGTTGATTTGCACAACCGCCCAACAAGGGATGAGCCCAGGGGCTTTGCTACAGTTTCCGCAATCTGGCAGCGTTTTTATTGCTGAAGGTATCAGCAAAGGCCAACGTGAACATCAGGTCATATTGTAACGCAGTGTGGCTTTGGCCTGACACGGGGGCAACACCCGCATCAGGCCAGATATTACGCGCTGGCTGACGCCTGACCTGATACGCTTAGGAAGGCATAGCCATTGCCGCCAAGCGCCACGCTGCCGTCAGATAGCGTTGCCGCTTGCGAAGGCCCAAGCAATTCGC
>JAHEDL010000184.1 GCA_024641255.1 Pseudorhodobacter sp. | reverse complement strand
CCGAAGAAGGCCGCGGCCAAGAAAGCGCCGGCAAAGGCTGCGGCGGCTGACACGGGTGAGGCGGGCGAAGAGCCTGCGGCCAAGGTCAGCAAGGCAGCCGCAAAACCGGCTAAGAAGGCCGCGCCAAAGAAGAAAGTCTAAAGCGGCGCAATTTATGCAGACGTGCCGCAGCCTGATTGCTAGGCTGCGGTAAATTTGCATGAGGGCTTTATGAAACTGGTGGCATTGACGGTTGCAGCGGTTTTGGCTGCGGGGGCGGCGCAAGCCGAGTTGAAGATTTGTAACACCCTGGACGCGCGGCAAACCGTGGCCGTGGCCTATATGGAGGCGGGGGCCTGGGTGTCGCAGGGCTGGTGGCAGATCAAGCCCGGCGCCTGCGCCAATGTGGTCAAGGGCGATCTGAAACAGCAGCATTTCTATTATTCGCTGTCGGATGGCGGCAAGTTTGCCGGGGAAGGCTATAGCTTTTGCACCACGGCCAAGACTTTCAAACTTAGCGGCGCGGATGGCGATTGCGCGGCCTTGGGGGCCGAGGTGCGGCCGTTTTCGCATATCGACACCGGGGCGACGGCGACGGGCTATCGCTTTGATCTAAGCGGGGAGGGCACGGTTTTGGCCGAGGCGGGCGGCGATGCGGCGGCTGTCGATTCTGCAGCGGCTATTGCCAGTTTTGCCCCCGGCACCCATGGCGAACCGTTCACCGTCGAGGCCTTGCTGCAAAATTGCGATGACACGGAAATGGGGCCGTCTTGCACGTTTTACGCCGAAGGTGCGCGCTGGATCGCGAGCTTTGGCGATAAAAGCAACGATGCGGCGCTGGAATATATGAAAACGCTGCCGGTGAACGCGCCGATGATAGTCAGTGGCGATCAGATTTCGATGGGCGATATTACGGTGGAAGCCGCCGTGTCGAAGGCCGAGCCGGGGCAACGCGATGCCTATGCCGATCAGCGCGATGCGATGCAGGGCGATTGGGTGGACGAAAGCGACGCGAAATCGACGCTAAGCGTGATGGGGTCGGAAGAAACGGCCAGCTATGACGGGCAGCAAACTGCGGTTTCGGTGCTAGGTTTTGCCGACGCTTGCCCCGGTGGCGACAGCATTGGGCCGGTGGTGTGGAAGCAAGAAATGGGCGGCGACCCGATGGACACGCCATGCTTTGTACTGGTGGCGGTGAGCCCGACGCGGATGGAGCTGTCTTATGTTGGGCGCGGCAATACGCTGGTGTATGTGAGGCCCTAGGCGCGGACGGTGCGCCGGTGGCGAGGGCGCTGCCTCCGGCGGGAGTATTTAAGAAAGAGCAATGGCTTGGTGGGCAAGGTGCGCGCGGGGCTGCGCACCTTGCGGGTTTGTTCAGGCGGTGCCGCGCGGGTTGACCAAGCGGCCCATCACATGGCCTGCACGCAACACGCCAATGCGCGCGCCATTTTCGGTGACGGCAAGTTCGGTCGCGCCGTCGCGCATGGATTCCATCACCGAGCGCACCGGGGTTTCGGCATCGACGCTTAGGGTCGCCGAGGTTTCGCCCGATTGCATCACATCGCGCGCGGTCAGAACGCCCAACGGGTTCATATGCGCCACGAAATCGGCAACATAGTCTGACGACGGGTTGGCGATGATTTCGCGCGCGGTGCCGATCTGCACGATGCGGCCGCCTTCCATCAGGGCGATTCGGTTGCCCAGCTTGAAGGCTTCGTCCAGATCATGCGACACGAAGATGATGGTGCGCTTCAGCTTGGCTTGCAGATCAAGCAGTTCGTCTTGCAGGCGAGCGCGGATCAGCGGGTCGAGCGCCGAGAACGGTTCGTCCATCAGCAGGATCGGCGCATCGGTGGCAAAGGCGCGGGCAAGGCCGACGCGCTGTTGCATGCCGCCCGACAGTTCGCCGACTTTGCGGTCTGCCCATTGGCTTAGGTTGACCAAAGCCAGTTGCTGATCGACCTTGGCGCGGCGCTGTTCGGGCGATTGGCCCGCCAGTTCCAACCCCAGACCGACGTTATCGCGCACGGTGCGCCACGGCAGCAGGCCGAATTGCTGAAACACCATCGCGATGCGCGACAGCCGCAGTTTGCGCAGGGTTTCCGGGTCTGCCTTGGTGACAGAAACCATCTTGTCGCCGTTGTTGACCCGCACCTCGCCGCGCACCACGGGGTTCAGGGCGTTGACGCCGCGCAGCAGGGTGGATTTGCCAGAGCCGGACAGCCCCATCAGCACCAGAATTTCACCGGTGGCGACCGAAAGCGAGCAATCATGCACGCCCAGAATCTGGCCGGTTTGGGCCTGAATATCGCTGCGGGTCTGGCCATCATCCATCAGCGGCAAGGCGCGGTCGGGCTGATCGCCGAAGACGATCGAAACGCGGTCGAATTCAACTGCTATGGACATTATTTCACCTCGCGCTGGAAGGTGCTGCGCAAAATGATCGCAACGACGACGATGACAAAACCGGATTCAAAGCCTTTGGCGGCGTTGACCGAGGCAAGCGCGCGCATCACCGGCACGCCAAGCCCGTTGGCCCCCACCATCGAGGCGATCACCACCATCGACAGCGACAGCATGATCGTCTGGTTCAGGCCGACCATGATTTGCGGCAGCGCCCACGGCAGTTCGACCTTCCACAGCCGTTGCCGGGGGGTGGCGCCGAAGGCGGTCGCGGCTTCGAGCAAGGCGGTGGGGGTAGAAGAAACGCCGAGTTCGGTCAGGCGGATCGGGGCAGGCAGCACGAAGATCACAGTGGCGATCAGGCCGGGCACCATGCCAAGGCCGAAGAAGATGATGGCCGGGATCAGGTAGACAAAGGTCGGCAGGGTTTGCATCAGGTCAAGCACCGGCGACAGCGCGGTGTTCAGCCGCTTGTTGTGGGCGCAGGCGATGCCAATTGGCACGCCAATGGCCATGCAGACCGCGCAGGATGACAGGATCAGCGTCAGGCTTTCGGTGGTTTCTTTCCAATAGCCTTGGTTCAGGATGAACAGAAAGCCGATGGCCACGCCAGCGCAGATCTTCCAGTTGCGCTGCAGGCCCCAGGCGATGGCGACAAAAACCGCAATAATGAACAACGGGTTGGGGGCTTGAAACAGCCAGAGAAAGCCGTTGATCAGCCATTCCAGCACTGCCGAAATTGCGTTGAACAGCCCGCTTAAATGCGTTTTCATCCAGTCGAAAGCCACTTTCGACCACCCGCCAACCGGGATTTTATACGACGTTAGCCAATCCATTGAGGTCCCCGCCCGCGCTTTGGATAGAGTAAGGCCCCGAAGAGGGTTCGGGGCCTTTGAGTTAGGTTATTGCAGGGCAGCCGTGACGGCCGCCATGGCGTCGCCGCCGTCTTTGGTGGTCACGCCGTCAAGCCATGGGCCGATCACGTCTTGGTGGGCGGACAGCCAGGCTTTGGCGGCATCGCGCGGGTCGGTGCCGTCGTTCAGGATTGCGCCCATGATTTCGTTTTCCATCGGCAGCGAGAAGGACAGGTTGGTCAGCAGTTTGCCGGTGTTCGGGCATTCAGCAACATAGCCTGCGCGGGTGTTGGTCGCCACGGTGGCGCCGCCAAGGTTCGGGCCGAAGAAATCGTCGCCGCCGGTCAGGTAGGTCATCTTGAAGTTGGCGTTCATCGGGTGGGGTTCCCAGCCAAGGAAGATGATCGCTTTGCCTTCGTTATCGGCGCGGGCGACTTCGGCCAGCATGCCTTGTTCCGACGATTCGATCAGTTCGACACCAGCGGCTTTCAGGCCGAAGGCGTCTTTGTCGATCATATCAAGGATCAGCTTGTTGCCGTCGTTGCCGGCTTCGATGCCGTAGATTTTGCCATCAAGATCGGCCGAATGGGCGGCGATGTCTTTGAAATCTTTGATGCCCAGCTCGGCACCCTTGGCGTTGGTGGCAAGGGTGTATTTCGCGCCTTCAAGGTTGGTGCGCACAGAATCGACGGTTTTGGCATCGCGGTAGGGGGCGATGTTTGATTCCATCGTGGGCATCCAGTTGCCAAGGAACACGTCAACGTCGCCCGATGCGAGGCCTTCGTAGGTGACCGGAACCGACAGCACTTTGGTTTCGGTTTCATAGCCCAACGCCTCTAGCACAAGGCTGGTGGCGGCGGTGGTGGCGGTGATGTCAGTCCAGCCAACATCCGAGAACACAACTTTGTCGCAGCCAGCGGCAAAGGCAGACCCGGCAAGGGCGAAGGTAACGGCGGAGGCAAGCAGCGCGGTTTTGATGGACATTCAGGGCTCCCTGTTTTTTGTTGATTGACGAGTCAATAAACTTCAAGCTAGCTGCCCTTGGCAAGCATTATTATCAAAGGCCGAACATGCCGAAGCTTGGAATGGAGCCTATCCGAAAGGCGGCCCTCGTCAAAGCCACGATTGTCGAGATCGGGCGGGCGGGGTCTTTGGACGTGACGGTCAGTCAGATCGCCAAGCGGGCAGGGATGTCTTCGGCGCTGGCGCACCACTATTTCGGCAGCAAGGAAGACATCTTTCTTGCGGCGATGCGGCATATTCTGTCGCTGTATGGCGCCGAGGTGCGCGGGGCGCTGCATTTCGCGCATGGGCCAGAAGAACGCCTGCGCGCCATTCTGGCGGCATCGTTTTCGGCGGCCAACTTCCGGCGCGAGGCGGTGGGGGCGTGGCTGAACTTCTGGGTGCTGGCGCAGACGGTGCCAGAGGCGAAGCGGTTGTTGAAAGTGTATCAGGGGCGGCTGAAATCGAACCTGTTGGCGGGGTTGCGGCCTTTGGCGGGCGCGCGCGCCGATGAAATTGCGGTGGGTCTGGGCGCGTTGATTGACGGGCTTTACCTGCGCGAAGTGCTGAAATCCGGCGCGCCGGATGGGACGGCGGCAGTTGAGACTGCTGTCAACTACTTGAATTCACAGTTGGAAAGGGGCCGCACATGAAGGCGCAGCCGAAGGCCAGTCATTTTGTTGACGGTGCATATGTCGAAGATAGCAAGGGCGCTGTCATCGACGTGATCTATCCTGCCACCGGCGAAGTGATTGCCCGCGTGCATGAGGCGACGCCTGCGGTGATCGAGGCGGCTTTGGCATCGGCCAACCGCGCGCAGGCGGCTTGGGCGGCGACGCGGCCGGTTGAGCGGGCGCGCATTTTGCGCCGCGCCGCCGATCTGATCCGCGAACGCAACCCAGAACTGGCGCGTCTGGAAACGCTGGATACTGGCAAGCCGCTGCAAGAAACGCTGGTGGCTGATTGGCCGTCGGGGGCGGATGCGCTGGAATATTTCGCCGGGCTTGCCCCGACGGTGGGCGGCGAGACGATTCCGCTGGGCCGCGATTTTGTCTACACCATCCGCGAGGCGCTGGGCGTTTGCGTGGGCATCGGGGCATGGAACTATCCCAGCCAGATCGCCTGCTGGAAATCGGCGCCGGCCTTGGCTTTGGGCAATGCGATGGTGTTCAAACCGTCGGAAGTGACGCCGCTGGGCGCGCTGAAGCTGGCGGAAATTTTCATCGAAGCCGGTCTGCCTGCGGGCCTGTTCAACGTGGTGCAGGGGCGCGGTGCGGTTGGCGGTGCGCT
>JAHEDL010000180.1 GCA_024641255.1 Pseudorhodobacter sp. | reverse complement strand
CCCGGCGTTGCAGCGGGAAGGCGGCGGATTTCCATGCGCCAGAGCGGGCGTGCTGTTCGGCCGGAACGATGCCGCGCGCCAAGGCCAGCATCATGCCGACCGCAAGATCGGCGCAATCGCCGTTCAGCACATCGGGGGTGTTGGTGACGGTGATGCCGCGGGCGCGGCAGCTGGCAAGATCGACCGCATCATAGCCGACGCCGTAGATCGCAATCAGCTGCAGGTTCGGACAGGCGGCGATAAGATCTGCCCCCGCACCCAAGCCGCCATTGGTGGCAATGGCCTGAATTTTATCGGCATTTTCGCGCAGGTAAGCCGTTTTATCGGCCTGCTCCCACAGCCTGTGACAGATGAACGCCGCGTCTAAAGGGGTTTGATCCCATTCGGGATATGGCCCAAGTTGCAGGATATGGGGCTTGGGCATCGAATCCTCGCTTGGGTTGACAGCTGATGTTAACGATAACATAAACAAGGCAAGCAAGAGTTGTCGAGAGGGAATAGGCATGTCTTTGGCGCTGTTTGATCTGACGGGGAAGCGGGCCTTGGTGACGGGGTCGTCGCAGGGCATCGGGCTGGCGCTGGCGCGGGGGCTGGCGGCGGCGGGGGCCGAGGTGGTGCTGAACGGGCGCGATCTGGAGAAATTGGCGGCGGCGGTGGCGCTGGTGCCCGGCGCGCGGGCGCTGGCGTTTGATGCCACCGACCATGCGGCGGTGCGCGCGGCGGTGGACGGCTTTGAGGCCGAGGTCGGCGCGATTGATATTTTGGTGAACAACGCCGGGATGCAGTATCGCGCGCCGCTGGAAGAGTTTCCCGAAGAGGCGTTCCAACGGCTGTTGCAGGTGAATATTGCCAGCGTTTTCAACGTGGGACAGGCCTGCGCGCGGCATATGATTGCGCGCGGGGCGGGCAAGATTGTGAACATCTGTTCGGTGCAGACCGCTTTGGCGCGGCCTGGCATTGCGCCCTATACTGCGACCAAGGGCGCGGTGGGCAACCTGACCAAGGGCATGGCGACCGATTGGGCCAAGCATGGCTTGCAGTGCAACGCGATTGCGCCGGGGTATTTTGACACGCCGTTGAATGCGGCTTTGGTGGCGGACCCGGCGTTTTCGGCGTGGTTGGAAAAGCGCACCCCCGCCGGGCGCTGGGGCAAGGTGGAGGAGTTGGTGGGGGCTTGTGTGTTTCTGAGTTCGGCCGCGTCGAGTTTTGTCAACGGGCATTGCCTGTATGTAGATGGCGGGATCACCGCATCGCTATGACCGGGCCTATGCGCAAAATCGTGGTGATGGGGGTGGCGGGCTGCGGCAAGTCTTCGATCGGGGCGGCGCTGGGGGCGGCCTTGCACCTGCCCTACCGCGACGGCGACGACCTGCATCCGGCGGAAAACATTGCAAAGATGCGCCGGGGGGAGGCGTTGGACGATGCTGATCGCTGGCCGTGGTTGCGGCTGGTGGGGGCGGCGCTGCGCGACGGCGGTATTGTCGGGTGTTCGGCGCTAAAGCGCAGTTACCGGGCGTTGATTGCCGAGACGGCGGGCGGCGATGTGACATTCGTACATTTGTCCGGCAGCCGCGCGGTGATTGAGGCGCGGATGCGGGCGCGGGTTGGGCATTTCATGCCGGCGGCGCTGCTGGACAGCCAGTTTGCCACGCTGGAACCGCCCGAGCCGGGTGAGGCGGTGGTGGTGGATATTGACCAAGCACCAGAGGCAGTGCTGCGCGACATTTTGCTGCGGTTGGCCTGAGGCGGGCCATAGCGGGGGGCTCGCCCCCCGCGCCCCCGAGGATATTTAGGCCAAGAGGATGGAAGATTTTAGATAAGTTTTAATGGGTTGACAGCGAAAGTTAATCTGGCTGCGATTGCGGCATGGCTTGAATATCAGCGGCAAGGCGGGCGGCGACGGGCGGCAGGATGGCTTCGGCCCGGGTCAAGAGCCCGAAAGCTTCGACTTGAATGCCCAGATCGAGCGGCAGTTCGACATAAGGGGAATCGGCGCTGGTGGTGAAGCTTTGCACCACGGCGCGGGCCAAGGGTGCGATGGCGTTTGATTGGTGCAAGAGCGCGAAGATCAGCAGGAAAGACGCGGTGGACAGCCGCTGCGGTGGGTCTTCCAGCCCATGCGCGCGCAGGCGGGCCAGCACGGCGCGCGACAGCAGCGAGTCGCGCGGCGGCATCACCCAATCATAGGTCAGCAGGTCGGACAGTTGCGGGTTGGGGTGCAGGGTGAGCGGGTGGCCTTTTCGGGTGACCAGCGCCACCGGTTCGGGGGCGATGGCGGTGAAAGCGAAGAGATCGCGGTTCGGGCCTTCGGGGAGGCGGCCGATGGCGAAATCGATGCGGCCCGACAGCAGGTGTTCGCACAACAGATCAGAGGGGGCGACGATGACTTCGGCAGTGACTTGTGGCGCGGTCAGGCGGGCGTTGCGCAGCACCGGCAGCAGGCGGTCGATGGCGGGGCCGGTGACCGAACCGATGCGGACGTGACCGACGCCGCCGGTCGCCACCTCTGCCAGATCGCGGGCGGCGTCGCGCAGTTCCATCTGGATGCGTTGCGCGCGTTGTGCGAGCGCCTGCCCCACCGCCGTCAGGATCATGCCACGGCCGGTGCGGTGGTGTACCGGTTGGCCGACGATGCGTTCCACCTCGGCCAAAAGCCGGGAGGCGGCGGGCTGGGCGACGCGGATGCGGTCGGCGGCGGCAGAAATTTGGCCGGTTTCAAGAAGTGCCGCCAAAAGCCGCAGATGGCTGAGTTTCAGACCCTTTTGCAGCAGGGTGTCGGCGGAGAGCGATTGAAACATATCAATTCAGCCATGTTTGTATAAGATTTGACCATTTGACGGATATAACACCGCATTGCAACTGTCCTGCACGGAGTTGGGGGCCAAGGCCTGTCGATTCCGCGTCGGATCGCCGCCGGGAGCGCGGCTTGGGAGGATAAAAAATGCAAATTTCGAGAAGAGCGCTTTTGGCGCTGACGGGTGCTGCGGCCGCGTCTTCGGTTGTGGGCCTGCCGGCCTTCGCGCAGGACAAAGGCACCATCGGCATCGCCATGCCGACCAAGTCTTCGGCGCGCTGGATCGCTGACGGCGACTCGATGGTGAAGCAGTTCACCGAAGCGGGCTATGCCACCGACCTGCAATATGCAGAAGATGACATCCCGAACCAATTGGCCCAAATTGAAAACATGATCACCAAAGGCGTGAAAGCGCTGGTGATCGCGGCCATCGACGGCACCACGCTGTCGAACGCGCTGGACAACGCAGCGGCAGCCGGCATCAAGGTTATCGCCTATGACCGTCTGATCCGTGAAAGCGGTTCGGTTGACTATTACGCCACCTTCGACAACTTCAAAGTCGGCGTGCAGCAAGCGGAATCGCTGGTTGCTGGCCTGAAAGAGCGCTTTGCAGATGTGAAGCCGTGGAACGTCGAATTGTTCGGCGGCAGCCCGGACGACAACAACGCCTTCTTCTTCTACAATGGCGCGATGTCGGTGCTGCAGCCGATGATCGACGCGGGCGATATTGCCATTCCGTCGGGCCAGGTTGGCATGGACGTGGTTGGCACCCTGCGTTGGGACGGTGCTGTGGCACAGGCTCGTATGGATAACCTGTTGTCGTCGAACTATGGCGACAAGCAGCTGCATGGCGCGCTGTCGCCCTATGACGGGCTGTCGATTGGCATTCTGTCGTCGGTCAAGGGCGTGGGCTATGGCTCGGGCGATCTGAAGATGCCGGTCGTTACCGGTCAGGACTGTGAAGTGCCGTCGATCAAGTCGATCATCGCGGGCGAGCAGTATTCGTCGATCTTCAAGGACACCCGCGAACTGGCGAAAGTCACCGTCAAGATGGTGGACGCGGTTCTTTCGGGCGGCACCCCGGAGATCAACGACGAAAAGACCTACGACAATGGCGTGAAGGTTGTTCCGTCGTATCTGCTGGCGTCGCAGCCGGTGGACGCATCGAACTACGAAGCCGTTCTGGTGGGTTCGGGCTATTATACTGCTGACCAGCTGAAGTAATCTGCGGTTAAGCTGAGGTTGATCGCGCCCGCCTTTATTCGGGCGGGCGCGATTTTTCGGGGGAGGTTACCATGACGGCGCTTCTGGAGATGCGGGGGATCAGCAAGGTCTTCCCGGGTGTGCGGGCTTTGGACAATGTCAGCCTGACGGTGGAAGCTGGCGAAATTCACGCGATCTGTGGCGAGAATGGTGCGGGCAAATCGACGCTGATGAAGGTGCTGTCGGGGGTTTACCCGCACGGATCTTACGAGGGCGATATTCTTTATGACGGCGCGCCTTTGGCATGCCGCAACATCCGCGACAGTGAAGATCGCGGTATTATCATTATTCACCAAGAGCTTGCGCTGGTGCCGCTGCTGTCGATTGCCGAGAACCTGTTCTTGGGCAACGAAGTGGCCAAGCGCGGCGTGATCAATTGGGCCGAAGCCTTCCAGCGCACCGAGGCGCTGTTGAAGAAGGTGGGCTTGCAGGAATCGCCCGCCACCAAGGTGGAAAAGCTGGGCGTCGGCAAGCAGCAGTTGATCGAGATTGCCAAGGCTTTGGCGAAAGACGTGCGGCTGTTGATCTTGGACGAGCCGACGGCGGCCTTGCAGGAAAACGACAGCCAGAAGCTGTTGGATCTGATGTTGGAACTGAAGGCACAGGGTGTGTCGCAGATCATCATCAGCCACAAGCTGAACGAGATTTCGCGGGTGGCCGACCGGATCACCGTGATCCGCGACGGCGCCAGCGTCTCGACGCTGACCAAGGCCGAAATTTCGGAAGATCGCATCATCCGCGATATGGTGGGCCGCGATATGGCGCACCGCTACCCCGACCGCACCCCCAATATCGGCGAGACGCTGATGGAGGTTTCGGGGTGGAACGTCTGGCACCCGGAACAAAAAGACCGCCAGATGATCAAGGATGCGGGCTTTCACGTCAAAAAAGGCGAGATTGTTGGCATTGCCGGGCTGATGGGCGCGGGCCGGACCGAATTGGCGATGAGCCTGTTCGGGCGGTCTTATGGCCGCAATATCACCGGCAAGGTGACGATGGGCGGCAAGGTTGCCGATACATCGTCGGTTTCAAAGGCTATTGATGCAGGCTTGGCCTATGTGACCGAGGACCGCAAATCGCTGGGTCTGGTGTTGGAAGAGCCGATTGTGCGCAACATCACTTTGGCAAACCTGATGGGCGTATCGACGCGCGGTATTCTGAGCCAGCGGCGCGAAACCCAGGTGGCGGAAGAATATCGCAAGGCGATGGCCATTCGCACCCCCGGCGTGATGCAAAAGGTGGTGAACCTGTCGGGCGGCAACCAGCAAAAGGTGGTGCTGTCGAAGTGGTTGTTCACCGATCCGCAGGTGTTGATTCTGGATGAACCGACGCGCGGGATCGACGTGGGCGCCAAGTTTGAAATCTATGGCATCATGAACGAATTGGCCGCGCAGGGGCGTGGCGTGGTGATGATCAGTTCGGAGATGCCAGAGCTTTTGGGCATGTGCGACCGGATTTATGTGATGAACGAAGGGCGCAT
>JAHEDL010000175.1 GCA_024641255.1 Pseudorhodobacter sp. | reverse complement strand
ATGGCCAAGCCTACTGTGGTCAACAACGTGATCTCGCTGGCCTCGGTGCCGGTGATCTTCGAAAAAGGCGCCGAGCATTACAAGAACTTCGGTCTTGGCCGGTCGCGCGGCACCATCCCGCTGCAAATCGCGGGCAACGTCAAACATGGCGGCCTTTATGAAATCGCCTTCGGCCTGACCCTTGGCGAAATCGTTGACAAGATCGCAGGCGGCACCGCTTCGGGCCGTCCGGTGAAAGCCGTGCAGGTTGGTGGCCCGCTGGGCGCCTATTTCCCGCGCTCCCTGTTCGACACCCCGTTTGGCTACGAAGAATTCGCGGGCAAAGACGGGTTGATCGGCCACGCCGGTTTGACCGTGTTCGATGACAGCGCCGATATGCTGGGCATGGCGCGCTTTGCGATGGAATTCTGCGCCATCGAATCTTGTGGCAAATGCACCCCTTGCCGCATCGGCGCCGTGCGTGGCGTGGAAACGCTGGACCGGATCGCGCGGGGCGACGATGCCGCCAAGCCACTGCTGACCGACCTGTGCAACACCATGAAATCAGGCTCGCTGTGCGCGCTTGGCGGCTTCACCCCCTATCCGGTGATGTCCGCGCTGACCCATTTCCCAGACGACTTCAACACCATGAAGGAAGCCGCCGAATGAAAGACTTCATCATTCCCGACCGCGATTTCGGCACCCCTGCTGCCAAATCCAAACAAATGGTCACGCTGAACATCGACGGTTTTGACGTGACCGTGCCGGAAGGCACCTCGATCATGCGCGCGGCGGCAGAAATCGGCATTTCGGTGCCGAAACTCTGCGCCACCGACAGCATCGACGCCTTTGGCTCGTGCCGCCTTTGTCTGGTTGAAATCGAAGGCCGCAATGGCACGCCCGCATCTTGCACCACCCCGGTTGCTGCAGGCATCAAGGTTCACACCCAGAACTCCAAGCTGAAGCAACTGCGCCGTGGCGTGATGGAGCTTTATATCTCGGACCACCCGCTGGATTGCTTGACCTGCTCGGCCAATGGCGATTGCGAATTGCAGGATATGGCCGGGGCCGTTGGCCTGCGCGATGTGCGCTACGAAGCCATCGACACCCATTTCAAGGTCAAAGACAACTCGGGCGTCGCCAACCCCAACTATATCCCGCGCGACGATTCCAACCCGTATTTCAGCTATGATCCGCAGAAATGCATCGTCTGCTCGCGCTGCGTCCGCGCTTGTGAAGAAGTGCAGGGCACCTTCGCGCTGACCATCGAAGGCCGTGGCTTTGACAGCCGTGTGTCGTTCGGCGCCAAAACCGACAACGCGCTGTCGTCCGATTGCGTATCGTGTGGCGCTTGCGTGCAAGCCTGCCCGACCGCGACGCTGCAAGAAAAATCCGTCATCGAAATCGGCACGCCAGAACGCTCGGTGATCACCACCTGCGCCTATTGCGGCGTTGGTTGTTCGTTCAAAGCCGAAATGCGCGGTGACGAACTGGTGCGCATGGTGCCCTACAAGCACGGCAAGGCCAACCGTGGCCACTCCTGCGTCAAGGGCCGCTTCGCCTATGGCTATGCGTCGCACAAGGATCGCATCCTGAACCCGATGATCCGCGACAGCATCAACGATCCGTGGAAAGAAGTGTCCTGGACCGAGGCGATGGATTTCGCCGCCGCCAAGATGAAGGGCATTCAGACCAAATACGGCCGTCAGTCGGTTGGCGTGATCACCTCGTCGCGCTGCACCAACGAAGAAGCCTATCTGGTGCAAAAGCTGACCCGTGCGGTGTTCATGAACAACAACACCGACACCTGCGCCCGCGTCTGCCATTCGCCCACCGGCTATGGTTTGGGCCAAACGCTTGGCACCTCGGCCGGCACGCAGGACTTTGATTCGGTTGAACATACCGACGTGGCGATCGTCATCGGCGCCAACCCGGCGTCGGGCCACCCGGTCTTTGCCAGCCGCTTGAAAAAGCGCATCCGTCAGGGTGCCAAGCTGATCGTGATCGACCCGCGTCGCACCGAAATGGTCGAAAGCGCGCATATCCGCGCCGCGCATCACCTTGCGCTGACCCCCGGCACCAACGTCGCCATCGTCACCGCTTTGGCGCATGTGATCGTGACCGAAGGTCTGTTCGATGCGGCCTTCATCCAAGACCGCTGCGATTGGGATGAATTCCAAGACTACGCTGAATTTGTCAGCCAGCCGCAGAACTCGCCCGAAGCCGTCGAAATGCTGACTGGCGTGAAAGCGTCCGAAGTGCGCGCCGCCGCCCGGCTTTACGCCACCGGTGGCAACGCCGCGATCTACTACGGTCTGGGCGTCACCGAACACAGCCAAGGGTCGACCACTGTTATCGGCATTGCCAACCTTGCGATGATGACCGGCAACATCGGGCGTCCGGGCGTTGGCGTGAACCCGCTGCGCGGCCAGAACAACGTGCAAGGCTCGTGCGACATGGGGTCATTCCCGCACGAACTGCCGGGCTATCGCCACGTCAAGGGCGACGCCGTGCGCGACATTTTCGAAAAGGCTTGGGGCGTGCAAATCGACCCAGAGCCGGGTCTGCGCATCCCCAACATGCTGGACGCCGCGGTTGAGGGCACTTTCAAGGGCCTGTATTGCCAAGGCGAAGACATCCTGCAATCCGACCCCGACACCAAGCACGTCGCGGCCGGTCTGGCAGCGATGGAATGCGTGATCGTGCATGACCTGTTCCTGAACGAAACCGCAAACTACGCGCATGTGTTCTTCCCCGGATCGACCTTCCTGGAAAAAGACGGCACCTTCACCAACGCCGAACGCCGGATCAACCGCGTTCGCAAAGTGATGGCCCCGCGCAACGGCTATGCCGATTGGGAAGTGACCCAGATGTTCGCCAACGCAATGGGCGGCAACTGGACCTACACTCACCCGATGCAGATCATGGAAGAAATCGCACTGACGACGCCGTCGTTCGCCGGTGTGACCTATGAAAAGCTGGAAACCATGGGTTCGATCCAGTGGCCGTGCAACGAAAAGGCGCCGGAAGGCACACCTTTGATGCACGTCGATGGCTTCGTGCGCGGCAAGGGCAAGTTCATCAACACCGAATATGTCGCGACCGACGAAAAGACCGGCCCGCGCTTCCCGCTGTTGCTGACCACCGGTCGTATCCTGTCGCAGTATAACGTCGGCGCGCAAACCCGACGCACGCCCAACGTGGCATGGCATGCCGAAGACGTGCTGGAAATCCACCCGCATGACGCCGAAGTGCGTGGCATCAAGGATGGCGACTTTGTGCGTCTGGCCTCGCGGTCTGGCAACACCAGCCTGCGCGCGACGATCACCGACAAGGTTAATCCGGGCGTGGTTTATACCACCTTCCACCACCCCGACACCCAAGCCAACGTCATCACCACCGATTTTTCGGACTGGGCCACCAACTGCCCGGAATACAAGGTGACAGCGGTGCAGGTGTCGCCGTCGAACGGCCCGTCGGAATGGCAGGAAGAATACGCTGCACAAGCCACCAAGTCGCGCCGGATCGCGGCGGCCGAGTGATGCAAACCCACCGCCCCCTTCCGCGTCTGTCCTTCGGGGCAGGCGCGCCAACCTCCGGCAGCCGCGAGCTGCCGGAAGAGGTGGCGGTGGCTTTGTCCTTCAACGGATCAACCCAAGCGGTAATGATGGCAACCCCCGCCGACCTTACCGATTTCGCCTATGGTTTCGCCCTGACCGAAGGCATCGCAACGCCACAAGACATTGAAAGCGTTGAGGTGGTTGAAACCCCGCACGGCCTTGATGTGCAAATCTGGCTTGCCGACGATGCCGAAGCCCGCCTGTCAAAGCGCCGTCGCACCATGGCGGGGCCAGTCGGTTGCGGCTTGTGCGGCATCGACAGTCTGGAAGAAGCCACCCGCAAAATGGCGGTGGTGCCTGCCAGCCCGTTTCATATGACGCCATCAGACATCATGGCCGCCGTGGCCGCCCTGCCCGGCGCGCAACCGCTGCACGATGCCACCCGCGCCGCCCATGCCGCCGGCTTCTGGTCTGGCAAACTGCTGGCCGCGCGCGAGGATGTTGGCCGCCACAACGCGCTTGATAAGCTTGCGGGCCATCTGATCCGCACGCCACATCCGGCCGGCGCGGTCGTGCTGACCAGCCGCGTTTCCATCGACATGGTGCAAAAGGTTGCTGCCCTTGGGGTGCCGATCCTGATCGCCGTGTCGGCCCCCACCGCCCATGCTGTTGCCCTTGCCGATCAGGCGGGCATCACCCTGATCGCCCTCGCCCGCCCTGACAGGTTCGAGGCTTATACCCATACCGACCGCATTTCGAAGGAGACAGCCCATGTCGCTTAACGCCCCGCATGAAGGCCCGCACGCCAAGCTGATCTATATGGCCAACCAGATTGCCAAGTTCATGGAATCAAAGCCCCACGCCGAAGGCGTCGAGCTTTTGGCATCGCATATCAATGACTTCTGGGAACCCCGGATGCGCCGCCACCTGTTCGAAGTGTTGGACGCTGGCGGCACCGGCCTGCGGCCCCTGGTGCTGGAAGCCGCATCTAAAATCAAACGGCCCGCCTTGGCTGCCTGATTTGACCGCAATCGCCTTGGGCCAAATGCGGCCCAAGGTGCGCTAGTGGTGGTGCCGCCCCAACGCGATATAGGCGAAAGTGCCGGTCAAAAAGCCAACCGCCGCCAGAATGGTTGCCACCGTCACCTGTGATGTGTTCGAAAAATCTGCCGACAGCGCCAGATAGCCAAAGGCCCAAAAGCCTGACCAGCTGATCACACAAACCAAAGCGATCAGTTTATTCATCGGCAAACCCTCCCAAGTCCCCTACCTGCGACAGATTACCGCAACCCTTCGGTAAAGCACGAAAATTCGTCTCTGCGCTGCGGCATGGCTCAGGCAATCCAGACCAGCGCCGCCTGAATGCCCGCCGCCTGCCGCAACACCCCGCCAAGGCAAGCCCCAAGCCAAACCGGCCCACCGCGTGCTGGAACCGCGCGACAAAATTCTGCCCCTGAACCTCAACTTCCAGCGTTTGAAAATCAAAAAGCTGCCCGGTCACGGCATATTGCGCCTTATAGGTCGCCTCTTTGGCGCAAAAGACCTGTAGCGCCATCAGACCCGGTTGATCCTGCGGCAACCGCGCCAGTTCGGGCGTGGTCAACACCAGCGGCCACAGATCTGCGGTCAGCGGCTGCACCGGCTCCAGATCAAGACCCGCATAATCACGCGCATGCGCCATCGCGGCGATGCACGCACCCGCGCAATGGCTAATGCTGCCCGTCACCGTGGTTGGCCACAGCGGCGACCGGTCGGCCTGCATCGGTACCGCCGCGGGTGGCAGGCCAAGCTGCGCCATCGCCCGTCGCGCCGCATTGCGACCGGCGGCGAATTCGGCCAAGCGTTTCGGCACCGCCGCCACCAAAGCCTCGCCGTGCCACCGCGGCGCAGTGGCGTCGCCTTCGGCAAACACCACACCGAACAGGGCCGCCTGCCGCAGCGCTGTGATCAGTTCAGGCATCCACCCGCCCGGCCCGCATTGCCCGCCGCCGCGCCATCGCATCAGCCCGGGCAT
>JAHEDL010000173.1:2175-5566 GCA_024641255.1 Pseudorhodobacter sp. | reverse complement strand
TGTGCTGCCGTCAGTGGCGTTCAACAGCGCTGCTGTCGCTTGCGCCGCAAGCTGGTTTGTGCCGCCGCCGTCTAGGTTCAACGCGTCAAGCAGCGTCACATCAGGATAGGTTGGAACCGGTGGTTTTCCGGGTTCTGACCATGTGATGTTGATGCCGAAGATGGTTTCGAAGCTGTCGGTGGTTTGATAGCTGTCATCCCAATGGCCTGCGCCGTTGTCCGGAGTGCCCCAAGCGCCGCGTGTCAGTCCCGAGAAGCAGAAGTGATCATCCTGTGGTGGCGGCGGGGCTTCGCCGTCATCGACCCATTTGATCGACCCACCGGCATAGCCGCCGCCGGTGACGCTGGTGGCGCGCACCCCGATCAGGCCAATCTGATCAAAGCTGGAAATCGCCGATAGGTTAAAGTCTTGTGATTCACCCGCGGTCAAAAAGCTGAGTTTGGCTTCGCCAGCCGGCCCAAGGCCCGCCGACGAAATCTTCTGATAGCCATCCCACGCCAGTGAATCTTGCGTGCCGTTGCCATCAACATCAAAAGAAGAACCGTTCATATTCAACGAACTGTCTGATTTCGCCAAAGTGGTGGAGCCAATTTCGTTTGCGGTGCCGTCGCCGTCACTGAACCAAAGTGCGTTCAGATCCATCTTGCCTTCCAGCATCGACACGGTTGCCTTGAACACCCCGCCATCGTTTACCACAGTAATGGTGAAATACAGCCCAGAGCCTGCTGCACCATATTCGTATACAAGTGAATCGGTCATGAAAAATCCTCCACAATAGGAGGCACGGAGAAGCTCCGTCCCTTAGAAAAGGTTGCAAGTTCAAAATAGACAAACGGCTTCACGCACCACTTTAAATGTCTGGTGCAATCGCCTGATTTTGGACGGATATTTAGGCATCCATCACAAATTCAGAATATATTCAGGTGGCGTAATCTCAAAATGAAAACGCTGCCGTTACAGGCGAAAATGGCGAAATTGCGGCAGATTTGGGCTGTGGCTCAACCCGTAAGTCCGGCTTGAGGGGCCGATTTAAACCTAGGGTTTAATCATCAATTTTACAGTCTTTTCATGATTGCAATTGATTCATTCTTGACACGTCGAATCATTGAAGGTGATTCGTTTACGCGGAATCCGCCGCCGATGGGCAAAGCTCTGGCGCTATAGCTTGCGCGCCAGACCCCAGCTTAGCCCGGTGTAGATAAACACACCGATCATGAGCGGCAGCACGGTGCCGTTGAACGCCAACCCGACCGGCACCGCCAGCAGTACCGAACCAACCGTGGCCAGGGCGCTGGTCACCGATGCGGCAAGCCCGGCAATATGGCCGACAGGCTCCATCGCCAGCGCGTTCAAGTTGCCCATCGACAGGCCCATCATCGCAAACAACGCGATGCTCCACAGCAGATGCGACGGGAAGGCCAGGACCTCGGGCATCAGACCACTGGCGTTGATCAGCAGCAGTGCCAAGGTCAGCGTCGCCATCCCGGCATAGGTTGCGACCACAACTTTACGCATCCCCAGCCGCATCACCACTTTGGCATTGGTGATGCTGCCCAGCGACGAGCCGACGGCGATAAAGGCGAACCACAGCGGAAAGGTTGCGGCGCGGTCAAAGCGTTGTTCGAAAATGCCCTGCATCGATGACAGTGACGCAAACAGCGCCGCCAGTGTCAGCGTTTGCGTCAGGATCGAGAGGGTGATGACGCGGTGCGAAAACAGCTCTTTCGTGGCAGACAGCAATGATGCAATCGCCAGCGGTCGACGGTTTGCTGGGGTTAGGGTTTCAGGTTGGCGCAGGCCCAGCCATAGCGTGGTGATGGCGGCAAACAGAATATAGGCCAGAAAAATCGCGTGCCAGCCGGCGAGCGAGATGATGCCTTGCCCCATCAGCGGTGCCACGGCCGGCACCATGATGAACACCATCATCACAAAGGACATGATCTTTGCCATCTCGCGGCCCTTATAAAGGTCGCGCATCAGTGCCATCGACACGGTACGCGGGGCGGCGGCGCCGATGCCCTGAATGACGCGGGCGATCAGCAGAAAATCCAAGGTGTTGGCGAAGTAGCAGGCAATCGACGCCGCCGCATAAAGCAGCGTGCCGAACATGATCACCGATTTGCGGCCAAAAGCATCGGCCAAGGGCCCGGCAAACAACGTGCCAAGCCCCATGCCAAACACAAAGCTGGTGACGACCAGTTGTGCGCGGTTCGGCGCATCAGGCGAAAGGCTGGCTGCAATTTGCGGCAGGGCGGGCAGCATCGCGTCGATGGAAATCGCGATGGTGGCGAACAATGCCGCAATAAGGGCGATAAATTCGCCCTGCGGCAGACGCTTGATATCGGTCATGTCAGTGGCCTTCTGCTTTGGCCTTGGCCACCAGTTCTTCGATCACTTGGCCCCAAACTTCGGGGGGCTGCGCGCCTGATACAACATATTGCTGCGCGATCAGGAAGGTCGGCACCGCCGTAACCCCCTTTTTGCGGGCATCGGCATCTCGGGCGGCAATATCATCGGCATCGGCGTCTGATGCCAGCAGACGTGCAATTGCGGCACCGTCCAGACCTGCGGCGGCGGCGATTTCGGCCAGCACCTGCGCATCGCCAATATCGCGGCCATCGCGCCAATAGGCTTTGAACAGCGCCGAAACCATCGCGGTCTGCCGACCTTCCAGCCCGGCCCAATGGATCAGGCGATGTGCGTTAAGGGTGTTGGGCAGGCGCTGCGGCTTGTCGGGATCCATGTCGACCCCGGCCTGCTTTGCCATCTGCCGCAAGCGGTCATGGATCGCGTCAACCTTGTCTTCGCCCCCAAACCGCCCGGCAAGATAGCTGCGCTTGTCGACGCCTTCGGCTGGCATGTCCGGGTTTAGCTGAAACGGATGCCACTGAATGGCAAAGGGATGCTCTGGGTGCGCTTCTAGCGCGCGGTCCAGATTGGCTTTGCCGATCAGGCACCACGGGCAAACCGGGTCAGAGAAGATATCAAGACGGATCATCGCATAGGCTTTCGGCAGGGCAGCGCAAAGGCGCGGCTGTTGCGGCTTGTTCTTGGCGTTTCGGGGCAGGGCGTCAAGGCAGATAAACATGCCTATTGGCAGTAACCGCGCAGTATAACGCATGCGTGACCGCGAGGTTGCATGGGCGGCGGTGTGGGGGCGACGGGCGATGTTGCAAGACCGTCGGCCTTCGACTATGCCAATTCAATGTCAAGTGATCCAAAACGCATGATCCGCATTGCCCGCGAAACTGGTCCGGCTGTAGCCGTTGAACCGCTTGATCTGGGTATTCGCGTGCGCGAATTGCGCAAAGCAAAGGGCTGGACGTTAGAGCAAGCCGCGGTGCAGGCCGGACTTGCACGCTCGACCCTGTCGAAAATCGAAAATGGTCAG
>JAHEDL010000173.1:0-2165 GCA_024641255.1 Pseudorhodobacter sp. | reverse complement strand
GACCTATGATGCGCTGAAGAAATTAGCGCAGGGCATGGCGATTTCGGTGCCGCAACTGTTTACCCCCGCGCCGCAAGCGCAGGTTTCGGGGCGCTTGGTTGTGACCAAAACCGGCGAAGGTCAGGCGCATGCCACGGCCACCTATGAACATGAATTGCTGGCGGGCGGGCTGACGAAAAAGCAGATGCTGCCCTACCGCGCCACCATCCGCGCCCGCGATATGGAAGATTTCGATGGCTGGGTGCGGCACGAAGGCGAAGAATTTCTGTATGTGCTGACCGGGGTGATCCGGCTTTATACCGAATTCTATGAACCGGTAGAGCTGCGTCGCGGCGACAGCGCCTATTATGACGCCTCGATGGGCCATAACGTGATCACCCTGTCGCAAGAAGATGCGACGATCTTGTGGGTCACATCGCTCGCCTGATCTGGCCGCAGTTTCTGGGCCTATCGGCTTGACCCCAGCGTTTGATCCATATCACTGTAGCGGCGGGCCTGCTTGCCTAAACCCTTGCCAAAGCCGGGGAAAGCAACGGGTTCGGGAGGGGTTCCATGCGTCTTGCGTTACTGACCGATATCCACGCCAACCGCGAGGCGTTTGAAGCGGTTTTGGCCGATATTGCCCAGCGTAAGGTCGATCGGCTGGTGATCTTGGGCGATATTGTTGGCTATGGCCCCGATCCGGGGTGGTGCATTGATAAGGTCGAAGACCTTGTTGCAAAGGGCGCGATTTGCGTGCGCGGCAACCATGACCGCGCGGTCGGGGTGCCGGATGGGGCACTGAACGTGAATGCGCGCCGGGTGATCGACTGGACGGTTAATCGGCTGAACGCGCGGCAAAAGCTGTTTCTGTCTGAACTGCCGCTGACGGTGCAGGACGACGACACTTTGTTCGTGCATGCGTCGGCCAATGATCCGGGCGATTGGATTTATGTCACCAGCGAAGCCAGCGCGATGCCCAGCTTTCGGGTCAGCAAGGCGCGGCTGATTTTTTGCGGCCATGTGCACAGGCCAGCACTTTATAGCTGTGATCTGTCGGGGCGGGTGGCCAGCCATATCGTGGCGGCGGGAAATGCCGCACCGCTGTTGAAATCGCGGCGCTGGCTTGCGGTGATCGGCTCTGTCGGTCAGCCGCGCGATGGGTCGACCTTGGCAAGCTATGCCATTCTTGACCGGACCACCAACGAGCTGACCTTCCGCAAAACCGGCTACGACGCGGCCACCACAGCGCGCAAGACCCGCGAAAGCGGGCTGCCGGAATCCTTGGCGCAGCGTTTGATGAAGGGGATTTGAATGCCGATCAGACCGCATCCGGGGCTAGAGATTGACGGCTTCACCTTGGGCGAACAGCTGCACAAGGGCGGCTTTGCCACGATTTGGGATGTGACGCATCCGCTCTATCGCACGCCCTTGGTGATGAAAGTGCCGACGATCATGGATGGCTATGATGGCCCCACCATTGTCGGCTTTGAAGTCGAGCAGATGATCATGCCACGGCTTAGTGGTACGCATGTGCCACGGGTGATCGGGCAGGGCGACTTTGCCGTCATGCCCTATATCGTGACCGAACGGATCCCCGGCAATTCGATGTTTCAGCATTTCAAGCGCGCGCCGCTGCCGATTGCTGAACTGATCGAACTTGCCGCCCGCATGGCCGAAGCGGTGCATGCGATCCACCGTCAGCATGTGATCCACCTTGATCTGAAGCCAGACAATTTCTTGCAACGCCCCAGCGGCGAAATGGTGTTGATCGACTATGGCCTGTCGCGCCACGATCTGCTGCCAGACCTTCTGGCCGAAGAATTCACCATTCCGATGGGCACCTTTCCCTATATCGCGCCAGAGCAATATCTAAGGCAGCGCGGGGACTTACGGTCTGATCTTTATGCGCTTGGGGCAATGATTTACGAATTGGCCACCGGCAAGATGCCGTTTGGGCAGCCCGAAAAACTGTCGCAGGTCAAACAGCGGCTGTGGCGCGACCCGGTGCCGCCACGCGCGATGCGGCGCGAAATTCCGGAATGGCTGCAGGAAATCATCCTGCGCGCGTTAGAGGTTGATCCCGCCAAGCGCTATCAGTCAGCGGCGCAAATGGTGTTCGATCTGGCGCATCCGATGCAGGTGCGCCTGACCGACCGCGCGCATAAAATGGCGCAAGACAGCCG
>JAHEDL010000171.1 GCA_024641255.1 Pseudorhodobacter sp. | reverse complement strand
CAGGATCATCATGGCTGCCATACAGCACCCCCATCCCGTCAAACGCCTCGGCAAGCGTGCAAAGACTGCGCGGCACATCCTTCGCCCGCTGCGCCGCCGCTTCCATCACCGCCGCCAACTCATCAGCAGACTTTCCCACCTTGCGCGCCCAACTGGCAAAATCCGCCGGCGCGATGCGGGCCATATGCAATCCTTCGGCAAGGTGATCGTTGAACACCACATAACCAACCCGATGCCGCCGCACCGCTTCGATCAATCGTTGCGCTTCGTCAACCTGATGGGTTTCCGCCCGAATTTGCAACCGCAGGTCGGTCAAGGACTGACCGCGATAGCCGTCCAACGCCTGCATCACCGCCTCGGCATAATCCGCGCCGCGATGTCCGCCCTCCCAACTCCACCCCTGCGCCAGATAGGCCGTGGTGACCCCATGCGCCGCTGCCTCGCGGTCGAACGAGGCCAAGCCAGATTCAATCGGAAACGGCGCAGATGGGCGCGGCGCCATATGGCGTTCAAACCCGTCGCCGTGCAGATCAATAATGCCCGGCAGCACAAGATAGCCCGTCAAGTCCACCTCTGGCAGCGGACCCCGGGTGATCCTGCCATCTGCAAACGCGATCGACCTTTGCTGCAAGGCCCCGTCGCGCAGAATGGTGGCACCGGTCAGTCGAAGGGGCGGCAAGGGCAAAGGCATGGTCAAACCCGACAGTTGATCTTGACGGTGAATAAACGCGGCAAGCAACGCGGTTATGACAACTGATCCGCCATAACGGTCAAAGCAACACGATCCCCCGCAAACCAAGTGGTGCCGAATTCAATCGGTAGCCCTGCGGCATCGACGTTGATTGCCACAGACCGCAACAGCGGCGCGCCCGGTGAAAGCCGCAGATGCAAAGCCAACAGCGCATCTGCGGCGATGGCGGTGATCCTTGTGCTGGCGCGGGTGTAGTCTGCCACCCCCGCTTCGGCCAAGGCCGCCGTGATCGAGGTCAGCCGCGCAATCGCAGGCAGCAGATCGGGAAACCGGGACGCGGGAAAAACCGAGCGAAACATCGCCAACGGCGCCGCGTCGGCCAAGGACAGACCCTCGACAACATGCACCAACTGAGCCGTTGCAAGACCCAATGCCTCTGCCTCAGACCCGTCGGCCAACCGTGTTTCAAGCCGCAGGATTTGCCGTGACGGGGTGCGACCAGAGGCCAGAACATTCTGCTGAAACCGCACCCGCCGCCCCAAGGCGTACTCGGTTGGGGTGGTTGCCACAAACACGCCAGCGCCGCGCCGGGCATGCACCACGCCCGCATCTGCCAAACTGGCCAAAGCTTGCCGCACGGTGTGGCGGTTAACGCCGAACCGGGCCGAAAGCTGGGCTTCTGTCGGAAGTTTGTCGCCAGCGCGATACTGTCCCGCCGCGATTTCGTCGCGCAGTGCGGTGGCGATTGCCGACCAGATCGTTGCTCGCGGCATTGTTACGAAAACTTCACGTGCATTTCGTCGGCCTCGCCCATAATGATTTGTCTAGTTGTATAGTAATGTGGATAACTTCACAAGATGTCGGGATTGAAATGACCACAGAAACCGAAACTGCCCGCAAGGGCTGGATGGGCTTGCTGGCGCGCAGCAAGCCGACGCGGCTGGCGCAGCTTTTCCCAGATCTGCCCGCACATGACTTTCTGCGGGCGCCCGAAGTTGGCGCCGTGATGGTGCAGGGCCGCATTGGCGGGGTGGGGCAACCGTTCAATTTGGGCGAGATGACTGTGACCCGCTGCGCCCTGCGGTTGGCATCAGGCGCGACAGGGCATGCTTATGTTCAGGGTCGCGACAAGGCACATGCCGTCCGGGCCGCCGCGCTGGATGCGCTGCTGCAGACAGAGCAAGGCCCCGAATTGCAGGACAGTATTTTGACGCCGCTGCGGGCCGAAGAAACCACACGCCGCGCCAGCCGCGCGGCCAAAGCGGCTGCAACCCGGGTTGAGTTTTTCACCCTAGTGCGTGGAGAAGACCAATGACCCCTGAAGCCTTGCTTGGCGGTTTTTCTGATGCACCAACGCAATCGTCCTTTGCGTTCCGCGCGGCATTAGAGATTTTATCGCGCCCCGGTGAGATACGCGCGCTGACGGGCGCGACGCCTCCGGCCCCGTTGTCGATTGCGGCGGGGGCTTTGTTGCTGACGCTGTGCGATGGCACCACGCCTGTGCATCTGGCTGGCGCACATGATTGCGCTGTTTTGCGCGACTGGATCACCTTTCACTGCGGCGCGCCGTTGGTTTCGGCTGAGCAGGCCACCTTTGCCGTTGGAACATGGCACGAGCTGCACCCTGTGACGCGCTTTGCGATTGGTCAGCCCGATTACCCTGACCGATCCGCCACGCTGATTGTTGAAATGGCAGACCTGCAACAGTCAGATGCCCGGCTTATTGGCCCCGGCATCGCGGGTTTCACCCTGCTTTCCCTGCCAGAATTGGCCGCGTTTCAAGCAAATCGCGCGCTGTTTCCGCTGGGGTTTGATTGCTTTTTCACCAGTGGCACCAGGGCGGCCGGGCTGCCACGGTCCACATTTGTGGAGGCCTGCTGATGTATGTTGCAGTGAAGGGTGGCGAAAAGGCAATCGACAATGCCCATGCCTGGCTGGCCGAAGAGCGGCGCGGCGATGTGACGGTGGCAGAGCTTTCGCTGCCACAAATCCGCGAACAACTGGCGCTTGCGGTGAACCGTGTCATGGCAGAGGGGTCGTTGTACGACCCCGATCTGGCGGCGTTGGCGATCAAACAAGCGCGCGGCGACCTGATCGAAGCGATTTTTCTGATCCGCGCCTATCGCACGACGCTGCCGCGTTTGGGAGCGTCTTGTCCGGTAGATACTGCCCGGATGGCGGTGGTGCGGCGGATATCTGCGACCTTCAAGGATTTGCCGGGCGGGCAAGTGTTAGGCCCGACCTTCGACTACACGCATCGCTTGCTGGATTTCAAACTGGCAGCAGAGGGTGAGGTTCCGGCCGCGGCCATGGCACCCACCGATTTGGCCGATGTGCCGCATGTGACGGAATTTTTGAACCGGGATGGCATGATCGAGGTAGAGCCCGGCGGCAATGCCACCCCGCCCGACCTGACCCGCGAACCGATGGAGCTACCCGCCAGTCGCGCCCTGCGCCTGCAGGCGATTGCCCGTGGTGACGAAGGCTTTATTCTGTCGATGGCCTATTCCACCCAGCGTGGTTATGGCCGTACCCATGCCTTCGTGGGCGAGTTGCGCATCGGCACCGTGGCGGTGGAGATGGACATCCCCGAGCTGGGCTTTGCGGTTGAGATTGGCGAGATGGAGCTGACCGAATGCGAAACCGTCAACCAGTTTAAGGGCAGCAAGACCGAACCGCCGCAGTTCACGCGCGGCTATGGGCTGGTGTTTGGCCAGACCGAACGCAAGGCGATTGCGATGAGCCTTGTGGACCGCGCGCTTCGCTGGGCCGAGCTGGGCGAGGACTTTACCGGGGCCCCGGCACAGGACGAAGAGTTTGTGCTGATGCACGCCGACAACGTGCAAGCAACAGGCTTCCTGGAACATATCAAACTGCCGCATTACGTTGATTTTCAATCAGAATTGGAACTGGTTCGCCGCCTGCGGTCCGAAGCGCTGGCAGCACAGGAGGCGGCGGAATGACCGAGCACTCCTATAACTTTGCATACCTTGACGAGCAGACAAAACGCATGATCCGCCGGGCGATCCTGAAGGGGGTTGCAGTGCCGGGCTATCAGGTACCGTTTGCAAGCCGCGAAATGCCGATGCCTTATGGTTGGGGCACGGGCGGAGTGCAGGTGACAGCGGCCTGCCTTACCCCGGACGATACGTTGAAAGTGATTGATCAGGGCGCGGATGACACCACAAACGCCGTGTCGATCCGCAAGTTCTTTCAGCGCACCGCAGGCGTGGCGGTGACTGAAGCCACGACCGAAGCAAGCATCATCCAGACCCGGCATCGCATTCCGGAAACCGCGCTTAGCGCCGGGCAGATCCTTGTCTACCAAGTGCCAATCCCGGAGCCGCTGCGCTTTCTGGAACCGCGTGAAACCGAAACGCGCAAGATGCACGAGCTGGAGGAATACGGCCTGATGCATGTCAAACTTTACGAAGACATTGCGCGCCACGGCACCATTGCGACCGCCTATGCCTATCCGGTCAAGGTCGAAGGGCGCTATGTGATGGACCCATCGCCCATTCCGAAATTTGATAACCCGAAACTGTCAAACTCACCCGCGCTTCAACTGTTCGGCGCGGGCCGCGAACAACGGATTTATGCCGTGCCGCCGTTTACCACAGTCGTCAGTCTGGACTTTGACGATCATCCGTTTCAGCCCACGAAAGCGCCGCACGACTGCGACCTGTGCGGGGCAAGTGAAAGCTATCTGGACGAGGTTATCACCGACGACCAAGGCGGGCGGATGTTTGTGTGTTCGGATACCGACTTTTGCCAGACCCGGCGGGCTAGCGGGCATATTGGGGCTTTGGGTGTTCCTGTTAGCGAAGGGGACGCCGCATGACCGCGCTTTTCCAGCTTGATGATCGGCCACTGCTGTCGGTTAAAGGCCTGACGAAACACTATGGCAGCCGCATCGGTTGTGCCGACGTATCCTTCGATCTGTTCCCCGGCGAGGTTTTGGGGATTGTGGGCGAAAGCGGGTCGGGAAAATCAACTCTGCTGTCTTGCCTTGCCGGGCACATGACGCCCGATCAGGGGCAGGTGATTTTTCGCACCACAGACGGCCCGCGCGACACTGTCACGATGGCCGAAGCTGAACGGCGGCGGATGGCGCGCACCGATTGGGCGTTTGTGCATCAAAATCCGCGCGACGGCCTGCGCATGGGAGTTTCTGCCGGCGGAAACGTGGGCGAACGCCTGATGGCGATTGGCGGCCGGCATTATGGCGATATTCGCGCGAAGGCGATTGATTGGCTGGGCCGGGTAGAAATTGCCGCCGACCGCATCGACGATCGACCGCGCGCTTTTTCCGGCGGCATGCAGCAACGCCTGCAGATTGCGCGCAATCTGGTAACGGGGCCAAGGCTTGTGTTCATGGATGAACCGACCGGTGGTCTGGACGTTTCAGTGCAAGCGCGGCTGTTGGACCTTTTGCGCAGCTTGGTGCGCGAAATGGGGCTTTCAGCAATTATTGTCACCCATGATCTGGCCGTTGTGCGCCTGTTGGCAGACCGGTTGATGGTGATGAAGGGCGGGCATGTGGTTGAGCAAGGCCTGACCGATCAGGTGTTGGACGACCCACAGCACAGCTACACCCAGCTGCTTGTGTCTTCGGTTTTACAGGTGTGACATGATCGAAATCAGTAATCTTTGCAAAAGCTTCACCCTGCACAACCAAGGCGCGGCGGTGATCCCGGTGATGACGAACGCGGCGTTAAGTGTTGCGCGCGGGGAATGCGTTGGGCTTATTGGCGCATCGGGGGCCGGAAAATCCACGCTGATGCGCATGGTGTGGGGCAACTATCTTGCCGCCAGCGGCCTGATCCGGGTTGGGACGCTGGACGTTGCAAGCGCCGCACCGCGCCAGATCAGCCGCCTG
>JAHEDL010000169.1 GCA_024641255.1 Pseudorhodobacter sp. | reverse complement strand
ACGCGCGGTGCAGCCAAACCTCGCGCGAGGCGGCGTCAATCATGGCAGGCCCCACAGTGCCGCGCATAATTGTGTTGCGGGGAAAGGTGGTTAACCATTGGTGCCACCCTCTGGCTCGCTTGCGGGTTCGGGGGTGGTTGGCGGTTTAGGCGGGCCTTGCAGCGGCGGTTGTGCAATCAGCGCGCCCGCGTCGGTGATCGGGGTCAGATCGTGGCTGCGCAGCACCCGCAAGAATTCCAAACGCTGATAGTCGGCCGCAAGCGACACCCGCAGCCGCTTGTCGGTGCCAAGCACCACAGAACCAACCAGCAATCCGGCCGGGAACATGCCGCCGTCGCCCGATGTCACAACCCGGTCGCCCGGACGCACTTCGTCAAGGTCTTCCAAAAAGTCCAACGGCGGCAGGTCAGAGTTATCACCGCTCATGATCGACCGCTGACCCGACGGTTGCACCGTGACCGGCACGCGGCTGTTGCTGTCGGTCAGCAAGATAACGCGCGAGGTTTGCTGGCCAACACCGGAAATGCGGCCAACAAGGCCGATGCCATCCATCGTGGCCCAGCCGTCGCGGATACCGTCGCGGGCACCCACGTTCAGCAACACAGACTGCCGGAACGGGCTACCGCTGTCGGCAAGCACAACGCCGGTGACATGGGTCAGCATCGGGTCCAGCCGGACGTGGTTTAGATCCAGCAGGCGGGCGTTTTTCTGTTCAAGCTGAAGTGCGGCTTCTTTCCACGCTTTCATCTGGCGCAGTTCTTCGCGCAGCTGTTGGTTTTGTTCATAAAGGCGGCTGTAGGATTGGTAGTCATCAACGACGCCAGCAGCCCAAGTCACCGGTGCCATCGCCCAAGAGAACGATGGCACAAAGCGGTCTACCAAAGCGGAACGAAAGCGTTCCACCCGTGGGCTGTCAATGCGCCACAGAAAGAAAAGGCCCAACATCAGCAATACAAGAACTGCCAACAAAACCCGGCGCAGCGGGCGGTGAAAGTCTTCGGGATCAATGCGGTTTCTTGCCATGACCGGCCTGTTTCATTCGAAATGGCCCAAAGGCCGCCGCGCCGTATTCCGCTTCCGCAGATCAGCTATCGTAGTCGATAACGTGACGCAGCTGCTTTTCGTATTCCAACGCTTTGCCGGTGCCCAAAGCCACGCAGTTCAGCGGCTCGTTGGCAACCGAGATTGAAAGGCCGGTCTGTTCACGCAAGGACAGGTCAAGATCGCCCAGCAAAGCGCCGCCGCCGGTCAGCATCACGCCACGGTCGACAATGTCTGCCGCCAAATCCGGCGGCGTGGTTTCCAACGCCTGCATCACGGCGTCACAGATTTGCTGCACCGGTTCGCTTAGGGCTTCGGCAACCTGCGCTTGGTTGATTTCGGTTTCTTTCGGCACACCATTCAGCAGGTCGCGCCCGCGGATGGTCATGCTCGCGCCGCGCCCGTCGTCGGGCATACGGGCTGTGCCGATGCTGGTTTTGATGCGTTCTGCGGTCGATTCACCGATCAACAAGTTCTGGTGGCGACGCAGGTAGGAAATGATCGCTTCGTCCATCCGGTCGCCGCCGACGCGGACCGAACGGGCATAAACGATGTCACCCAAGGACAGCACTGCCACCTCGGTGGTGCCGCCGCCGATATCGACAACCATGTTGCCGGTGGGGTCGGTGATCGGCATGCCCGCGCCGATGGCAGCTGCAATCGGTTCAGCGATCAGGCCAGCGCGGCGCGCGCCTGCCGACAACACGGATTGACGGATCGCGCGCTTTTCCACCGGGGTTGCGCCATGCGGCACGCAGACAATGATTTTCGGTTTCGAAAAGGTGGTGCGCTTGTGAACCTTGCGGATGAAATGCTTGATCATCTCTTCGGCGCTGTCAAAGTCAGCAATCACACCGTCGCGCATCGGGCGGATCGCCTCGATCGTGCCCGGGGTCCGGCCCAGCATCAGCTTGGCGTCTTCCCCAACGGCAAGCACCTGCTTCTTACCGTCTTTGACGTGGTAAGCCACGACCGACGGCTCGTTCAGAACGATGCCCTTGCCGCGCACATAGACCAAGGTGTTGGCCGTGCCGAGGTCGATCGCCATGTCTGACGAGAAGATGCCCGAGAGGATAGACATACGAAGGTGATCCTTGATCAACGAAAAAAAGAAGACGCCCGCGACTCAGATCTGAGGCGGGCGCTTTCATATAAGGCCATGGCCAGCATAGGGAAAGGGCCGACACACGTTGCCTGCGCCTTTCCGCCGTTAACTATACAATTGCACTTAACCTGCGAAAACTGCCGCAGGTGGGCGCGATTAAGCCCGATCTTTGTAATTTACCGATTTCATGTCGCTGTCGGGGGCAGATTTCTGACGCCGCACCACCAATTTATTCAGCGCGTTCACGTAAGCTTTAACAGACGCGACAACCGTATCGGTGTCTGCAGACTGGCCGGTGACGATGCGGCCTTCTTCTTCCATCCGCACCGAAACCGTGGCTTGCGCATCGGTACCTTCGGTCACGGCGTGCACTTGATACAGTTGCAGCCGGGCCTGATGCGGGAACAGCATCTTGACCGCATTGAATGCCGCATCAACCGGGCCGTCGCCAGTAGCGTCAATCGAGTGGTCAATGCCGTCGATGGTCAGGGTCAGCTCGGCCTCTTGTGGGCCATCGGTGCCGCAGACCACACGCAGGCGTTTCACCTGCAACGTGTCATGGGCATCCATCGTAGCCTCATCCGCGACCAGTGCGATCAGGTCGTCATCGTAGACTTCTTTCTTGCGGTCGGCCAAAGCCTTGAAGCGCACGAACACGTCGTTCAACTGGTTGTCGGCCAGTTCATAGCCGAGTTCTTTCAGTTTCGAACGCAGCGCGGCGCGGCCAGAATGTTTGCCCATCGCGATGTTCTTTTGCGTCAGGCCGATGTCTTCGGGGCGCATGATTTCGAAGGTTTCGACGTTCTTCAACACGCCATCCTGATGGATGCCGGATTCGTGCAAGAAGGCGTTCTTGCCGACGATCGCCTTGTTGAATTGCACCGGAAAGCCCGAAACCGAAGCAACCCGCCGCGAAAGGTTCATGATCTTGGTGGTGTCGATGCCGGTCTGGAACGGCATGATGTCGTTGCGCACTTTCATCGCCATCACGACTTCTTCCAGTGCGGTATTGCCGGCGCGTTCGCCCAGACCGTTGATGGTGCATTCAATCTGACGCGCGCCTGCCTCAACGGCCGCCAGGGCGTTGGCGGTCGCCATGCCAAGGTCATTGTGGCAGTGGGTGGCGAAAATGATGTTGTCAGCGCCGGGAACCCGTTCCAGCAGCATACGGATCAGATCGGCGCTTTCGCGCGGGGCGGTGTAGCCAACGGTGTCGGGAATGTTGATTGTGGTAGCCCCGGCTTTGATCGCGATTTCCACCACGCGGCACAGATAATCGTGTTCGGTGCGGGTGGCGTCCATCGGCGACCATTGCACGTTGTCACACAGGTTGCGCGCATGGGCCACGGTGTCGTGGATGCGTTCGGCCATTTCGTCCATCGTCAGGTTCGGAATGGCGCGGTGCAGCGGCGAGGTGCCGATAAAGGTGTGGATGCGCGGGCTGCGGGCATGTTTCACCGCTTCCCAGCAGCGATCAATGTCTTTGTAGCTGGCACGGGCCAGACCGCAGATTGTTGAATTCTTTGCCCGTTTCGAAATCTCGGCAACCGCGTGGAAGTCGCCTTCGGACGCAATCGGAAACCCGGCTTCGATAATGTCGACGCCCATCTCATCCAACAGGCCCGCGATTTCCAGCTTTTCTTCATGCGTCATCGTCGCGCCGGGCGACTGTTCGCCATCGCGCAAAGTGGTGTCGAAAATCATCACGCGCGGTTGCGAGGCTTTAGTGGTCATTTCTGCTATTCCTTAAATCCGTTGCTTTTCCTTTGGGCGCTGGTCACTTCCGAGCGGTCGCACCCAAGGGCACGCTCAGAAGCGGCTAAGGAGAAGCAGGCCAAGACCGACCGGTGCGCAAAGCGCATCGGCTGGGGTCGCGGCGATGATGGTTTCCCGTGTCATGGCGGTGACTATACGGGGGAATTTCCCGATTGGAAGGGGGGGGCGGTGGAAAAAGTATGCGATAGGGCGGGCGGCCCGTGTTTGCCCTGAACGGTGGTTTTGCGCGATCTTTTGTGGGCTTTAATACTAGGCCGCACGCCTGATTTCGCGGGTGGCCTCGCGGTAATTTACACCGGTGCTTTCGTTTGCGGCCCAAGCCGCATTACGGATTGGTTGGCGCCTGCGGGGCGACTGGTGGGGTGGCAACACCTTCCGTCGGGGCTGGTGGCACAGCAGGAAGTGGTGCGCTGAGCACGCCAGCTTTCCACAGCCCTTCGCTGAACTTGCCATTCTTATAGGTCAGCTTGCCCGCACCTTCGCGCTTATCCTTGGCAAATCCCCCTTCATAGACATCGCCTGACGGATAGGTGGCTTTGCCAAACCCGTCCATCTGACCTCCTTTCCAATCGCCAGAGTAGCTGAAGCCATCTGGTTGGGACAGTTCACCCTTGCCATCGCGCAAGCCAGCCTTGAAATCGCCCTTGTAAACCGTGCCATCCGACCAGGTCGCGGTGCCAACGCCATCATGCTTCCCGGCCTTCCAGCCGCCTTCATAAACGAAGCCATCTGCATAGGTCATGGTGCCAATGCCTTCAGGCTTGGCCGAAACCAAGGTGCCTTCATAGGTCGATCCGTTGGTGTAATTGGCTTTGCCATGGCCAGTAATCGCCCCGGCCTTCCACTGCCCGTCATACTCACTGCCATCGGCGTATGTAATCTTACCTGCCCCGTCGGGTTGCCCCGCCTTGAAGCCGCCCTGATAGACCGAACCATCCGGGTAGGTCAGCTTGCCTTGCCCATCCATCAGGCCCGCCACCCAATCGCCGCTGTAGCTAGAGCCATCTTTGCCAATAAAATCGCCAGCGCCTTCGCGCTTGTCGGCCTTCATCATGCCCTTGTAAACGTCGCCGTTAGCATAGGTCACTTTGCCCTTGCCAACGCGCAGGCCGTCAACGAAATCGCCTTCGTAAACATCACCGTTGGGTTGGGTAAGCTTGCCCAAGCCATTGATTTGACCAGCCTTCCACGCCCCGATGTAAACCAGACCATTTGGTAACTTAAGCGTGCCCGATCCTTCGCGCGCGCCCTGCACCAGCGACCCGTCATAGGCGGTGCCATCGGGGTAGGTGATCTTGCCTTGCCCCTGCTTTTCGCCCGCGACCCAATCGCCGTCATAGCGATAGCCGCTTTTGTCGGTGATGGCGCCGCGACCCTGATGCTTGCCGTCTTCAAAGCCGCCGATATAGACCGACCCGTTGGCGTAAATAGCCTTGCCTTGGCCCGTCATCTTGGCCGAAACCCAGTCGCCTTCGTAACTGCCGCCGTCTGCAAAGGTGATCTTGCCTTTGCCTTCCGGTTTGCCCTTGGAAAAATTGCCGTCATAGACTGACCCGTTCGGATATCGGGCAACGCCGTGGCCCTTGATCTCTCCGGCAACCCAAGCGCCCGTGTATTCATAGCCGTTGGGCAAGCGGTAGGTGCCGGTGC